>CAZBPU010000008.1:0-29154 GCA_964493845.1 uncultured Sulfurospirillum sp. | reverse complement strand
TTGCAAGTATGATTGAGATGGTTATGGGTGGATCAAAACTTATAGGTATGCATGCAACCAGTACATATGCAAAAGATGGTCGTCGTTATGCTGGTGTAGGAGCTATTATGAAGATGGTTTCTTATGCAACTGGAAGTAAGTATAAAGTTATTGGAAAACCTAGTAGAGCTTTTTATGAAGAAGCTTTAAAGCTTTTAGACGTAGAGAATTTTGATAATGTTGAGATGATAAGTGATGATGCTGTAGGTGATTTAGTTGGTGTAAAAGAGCTTGGTGCAAAAACAACTTTAGTCTTGAGTGGAAAGTGTAAGAGTGAAAAAGAAGCTTTACATGTAAAGACTCATATAGATAAAATAGTAGAAGATATAGGATGTTTAAATGGATGAGCTAGACGTATATAGAAAACAGATTGATGATATAGATAATAAAATTTTAAAACTTTTAAATGAAAGAATGAAATCTGTTGAAGCGATTGGACTTGCAAAGCAAACTACAGGAGCTTCTATTTATAGACCTGAGCGTGAAAAAGAGATACTTGATAGATTAAAATCACTTAACGATGGAAAACTAAATGCCAAAGCAATTGATGCAATATTTTTAGAAGTTTTTGCAGTGAGTAGAAATCTTGAGATGCCAGAAAAGGTAGTCTTTTTAGGACCAGATGGTAGTTACACTCATCAAGTTGCAGAGAGTCGTTTTGGTGCAATGGGTAATTATATAGCACTTAATTCAATAGAAGCAGTTTTTAATGTTCTAGCAAATGGTGAAGCAAAGTATGGAGTTGTACCAATTGAAAATAACACAGAGGGTGCAGTGGGGATTACACTTGATTGTTTAGGTAAGTTTGATTCTCTTATAGTCTCTGAAATTTATATGGATATACATCACTCTTTTGCAACAACTTGTGAGAGTTTAAAAGATATAAAAAGAGTTTATTCTCACCCTCAAGGCTACAATCAATGTAGAAAGTTTTTAGAGGAGCATATGCTTTTAGATGTAGAATTTGTACCAACTAAATCAACAGCAGCTTCAGCAAAACTAGCTTCAAAAGAGCCAAATAGTGCCTCTATCTGTTCTCATATAGCAGCGAAACTATACAATGTTCCAATTCTTTTTGATAAGATTGAGGACAATTTAGCAAATAAAACTAGATTTTTTATATTGAGTGATTTTAAAAATAGAGCTGGTTTACAAAATAAAACTTCTATTCTTGCAAAAACGCAAAATAGACCAGGTGGGTTAGTACACTTTTTGCAGAGTTTTGATAATGAAAAAGTAAATATAACAAAAATTGAGTCTCGTCCAGCAAAAGATAGTGGCTTTCAAGCAGTTTTTTATCTTGATTTTGAGGGACATATAGATGATGAAAATGTACAACGTGTCTTAAAAGCAAATGAAGGTATAAATGAAATAAAATGGTTAGGAAGCTACGTAAAATCAGGAGAGTAAGAACTATATATGAGACTTGCTCAAAAAAAGGAAAAATAAAATGAAGTTTAACAGTGTATTAGATAATTTAAAAATTTATGAAGCAGGAAAACCAATAGAGTTGGTTGTAAGAGAGTTTGGAATTGATGTAAAAGATATTATAAAACTTGCATCCAATGAAAATCCAAGAGGTTGTAGTCCAAGAGTCATTGAAGCATTAAAAGATGAAGCAAAAAAAGCAAATTTATACCCTGATGATAGTATGTATGAATTAAAAGAGGGTCTTGCTAAAAGATTTAGCGTAGAGAGTAAAAATATTATTGTAGGTGCAGGAAGTGATCAAATTATCTCTTTTGCTCTTCAATCAAAAGCAAATGAAAATACAGCAATTTTAATGGCAAAAACAACATTTGCAATGTATGAAATATATGGACGTCAAACAGGAACTAAAATACTAAAAACTCCTTCACATACTCATAACCTTGATGAACTTTTAGAGATGTATAAAGCAAACCCTGAAATATCAGTTTTATTTTTATGTTTACCAAATAATCCATTAGGAGAGTGTTTAGATACAAAAGACGTATATGAATTTATAGAAAAAATAGATAAAGATACTTTAATTGTAGTTGATGGAGCATATCAAGAGTATGCAAAAGTAAAAGATATAAATAAAGAAATAGATGTAAAAGACTTGATTCAAAAGTTTTCAAATGTTCTATATCTTGGAACTTTTTCAAAAGCTTATGGACTTGGTGGAATGAGATGTGGATATGGTGTTGCTAGTGAAGAGATTATTAAAGCTTTACATAAATTACGTTCACCTTTTAATATAACAACACTCTCTTTAAAAGCTAGTATTGAGGCACTTAAAGATGAAGAGTTTGTACAAAAATGCATAAAAGAGAATTTCTCTGAAATGATTAGATATGAAGAGTTTGCCCAAGAAAATAATTTTAGTTTTATACCAAGTTATACCAATTTTATAACTTTAAAATACGATAATAATAAAAAATCTTCAGATATTGCGCAAAATCTGTTGAAAAAAGGTATAATTGTAAGAGATTTAGGAGCATATGGTATGAATGCTATAAGAGTAACCATAGGCACACCAGAACAAAATAGTAAATTCTTTGAAGTATATAGAAACTTATAAGGGTATAAATGGATTTTAAGACGCTTTTAGATCAGATAGCAACACTTTTTCAAAACTTTACACTTAAACAGAGAATTGTAGCACTTGTTTCTATTCTTTTTGTGGTTGGTTTTATCGTATTTTTACTACTTTTTAGAGCAAAAGACAGTATGGTGGGTAGTGGCTATAGCATACTTTTTGATAAAACTAATGCAGGAGATTCTGCACTTATTATTCAACAATTAGAAAAAGATGGAGTACCGTATAGAGTTGTTAATGAAGGCACTATTGCAGTTCCATCAAGTATGGTTTATAAGCAAAGAATTGCAATTGCAGCACTTGGTATTCCTAAAGATAGTAAAGTTGGATTTGAAATTTTTGATAAAAATGAGTTTGGTGCAACAGATTTTGAGCAAAAAATTAAATATTTAAGGGCATTAGAGGGTGAATTATCTCGTACTATTGAGGCATTACAACCAATAGAAAATGCAAGTGTTCATATAGCAATTCCAAAAGAGACAGTTTTTGCAGAAAACAAAAGTCCAACAACAGCATCTATAGTTCTTATTATTAATAGAGGAATGAAATTATCACTTAAGCAGATTACAGGTATAAAGAACTTGGTTTCAGCTTCTATTACAAACCTACTTCCAGAAGATGTATCAATAGTTGATCAAGATGGTATCCCGTTAGGAGATGAGAATAGTGCAGCGTTTGAAGGTGAATTAGTAAAGTCACAGTTAAAGTATAAAAAAGAGTTTGAAAGAGATATAGAAGATAAAATAATTAATGTTTTAGCCCCTGTTATTGGTGGAGTAGATAAAGTTGTAGCAAAAGTTACAATTGATTTTGATTTTGCTAGAACAGATAGTATGAGCGAAGTATATGACCCAAATTCAGTTCCACGAAGTGAGCAGACGGTTGAAGAGAAAAAAGAGGGAAGTACACCAAAAGATGTAGGTGGAGTTCCTGGAGCTGTTAGTAATATAGGACCTGTTCAAGGATTAGAAAGTAATAATAAAACAGAAAAATATGAAAAAAGTTCTTCGACAGTAAATTATGAAATTTCTAAAAAAGTTATCAATACAAAAAGTGAATTTGCTACTATAAAAAGACTTAGTACAGCTGTTGTTGTTGATGGCAATTATGATTTTAAAATAGATGAAAATGGTAAGAGTTCTAATACTTTGGAGTATATTCCTTTAAGTGAAACACAGATGGCATCTATAAATGCTATTGTTAAACAAACTGTTGGTTTTAATGCTAAAAGAGGAGATGAAGTTACAGTTAGTAACTTCGAATTTAAACCACTTCAGCGTGATGGTACAAAAGCTCCAACACAAAATTTTATAGATAAATTAGTATATTATGGTGGACCTCTTATACCTATAATTAAATATTTATTAGCAGCAGTTTTACTTTTTACTTTTTATAAAAAAGTAATTGAACCATTTAGTCAGAAGATGATTGAACATAGTGTTGAGGAGTATAGTGCTGAAGATATTAAACTTGAAGAAAATGATGAAGATAGTGCAGAAGACACTTTAGAAAAATTTAAAAAAGCTCGTAAAAAAGTAGAAGATCAATTAGGTATTGGTGATGAGTTTAATGAAGATGAACTTAAATACGATGTACTCTTAGAGAAATTAAAAACACTTTCTAATGATAAAAGTGAAGAGATAGCAGGACTTCTTCAAACTATGATAAGAAATGAGAGTGATTATGATTTCAATCCAAAAAATACAGGAGCTGAATAGTGAAATTATCAGATGATCAAAAAAATCAATTTGATGAATTAGGAATGACTGAAAAAGTTGCTATTTTACTTATACAGCTTGGTGAAGATACAACAACAAATCTTTTTTCTCATATGGAGATTGATATTGTTACTGATATTTCAAAATATATTGCAACAGTAAAAAATATAGATAAAGCAGTAGCAAATGCAGTTCTTGAAGAGTTTTATGCTATCTTACAGTCTAATCAATATATTAGAAGTGGTGGTATGGAATATGCAAAAGAGATTCTTTATCGTACATTTGGTAGTGAAGCTGCTCAAAAAATTATGGATAAACTTTCAAAGAGTATGGAAAATACACAGAGTTTTGGTTATCTTTCACAGATAAAACCACAACAACTTGCAGATTTTATTGTAAATGAACACCCTCAAACAGTAGCACTTATTTTAGCTCATATGGATCCAACAAGTGCAGCTGAAACTATTTCATTTTTCCCTGATGAACTTAAGAGTGAAGTTACTATTCGTATGGCAAATCTTGGTGACATTTCTCCATCAATTGTCAAAAGAGTATCAGCTGTTCTTGAAAATAAACTTGAATCTCTTACTTCATATAAGGTTGAAGTTGGAGGACCAAGAGCAGTTGCTGAAATACTTAACCGTCTTGGTCAAAAAGCATCTAAATCTACTATTGCCTATATTGAACAAACAGATGAAGATCTTGCAAATACTATTAAAGAGATGATGTTTACATTTGAAGATATTATGAAATTAGATGCAACTGCAATCCGTGAAATACTAAAAGTAGCAGATAAAAAAGATCTTATGATTGCTCTTAAAGGAGCAGCAAGTGAACTCCGTGATAAATTCCTAGAAAACATGTCACAGCGTGCACAAGATGCTTTCTTAGAAGAGATGAGTTTCTTAGGGGCTGTTAGAGTAAAAGATGTTGAAGAGACACAAAGACGAATAGTTGATGAAGTACAAAAACTTTCAGAACAAGGTGTAATCCAAGTAGGTGAAGCAGAAGAGATGATAGACTAATGAAAAATATTATAGATACTAAAAGTGCTAAAAATCATGTAATAGAGCCGTATCATTTTAAAGTTCTTGGAGGTATTAAAACTACTTATAAAGAAGAAGAACAAGATATTTCTGAAGTATCAGTTCAAGAAGAACTTGTTAAAGATGAGCATAATGAACCAGTAGTTCAGGTATATGAGCAACAAAATAAATTTATAGAAGAGTTACTAAAGAAAAGCGATGAACTTTCAACAAATATCGTTAAATTACAAATGCAGATAGAAAAACAAGAAGAAGATTTTAATACTAGACTTAAAAATGAGCTCGAAAGAGAATCTCAAAGTGCATATGACAAAGGTTACCAAAAAGCAAAAAATGATTTGGAAGTAGAAATTAATAAAGTAAAAGAGAAATTTTTAAATTCTATAAATATACTTGAGGAAGAAGCAAAAAAAGGAAATGAGTTTTTAAAACATATTGAGAGTGAGCTTTCAAGTACAGCAGTTGAAGTTGCTAAAGAAGTTATTTTAAAAGAGCTTAAACAATCTAGTAGTGAAATTGCATTAGCTTTATCTAAAAAACTTATAGATGAGTTAAAAGATGCTAAAAATGTAAAGTTAAAAGTTAATCCAAAAGATTATGAAGCATTAAAAGAGAGATACTCTAATATAAAAAATATTATAGTAGATAGTGATAGCTCTATTACAGAGGGTGGTGTTGTTGTTTTGAGTGATGCAGGAAATTTAGATGGAAATATATCAACAAGATTAGATAAAGTAAAGAATTTAATAGAAAATGGATAATATGCTAGAAGTAAAAGGTAAATCTGTAGAAGAGTTAAAAGATATATGTGTAACTCTTCGAAAAAAAATTATAGAAACAGTTAGTAAAAATGGTGGTCATCTTAGTAGTAATGTTGGAGCAGTTGAGTTAATAGTAGCAATGCATTATGTTTTTAATGCAAAAAAAGACCCTTTTATTTTTGATGTTTCACATCAATCTTATGCTCATAAGCTTTTAACTGATAGATGGGATATCTTCTCAACTCTTAGAGAGTTTGATGGTCTTAGTGGATATACAAAACCCTCTGAATCTGAGTATGACTATTTTATAGCTGGCCATAGTTCTACCTCCATTTCACTTGCTCTTGGTGCTGCAAAGGCTATAAAACTTAAAAAAGAACAGGGTAATAGAATACCAATAGCACTTATTGGAGATGGCTCTATGACTGCTGGTATGGCGTATGAAGCACTTAATGAGCTTGGAGATATAAAATTACCAGTTATTATTATTTTAAATGATAATAAAATGAGTATAGCAAAGCCAATAGGAGCTATTAGTAACTTTCTCTCTCATGCTATAGCTGGAGACTTTTTTCAAAATATGAAAAAAAGAACAGAGCAGATTTTACAATATCTTCCAGAGAGTGCAACTTATATGGCTAAAAAGTTTGAAGAGAGTTTGAAACTTATAACTCCAGGTATGCTTTTTGAAGAGTTAGGCATAGATTATATTGGTCCAGTTGATGGGCATAATGTAGAAGATTTAATTCGTGCTTATGAGTTAGCAAAAAATTTAAATAAACCAGTTATTATTCATGCTCAGACATTAAAAGGTAAGGGTTATGAGATAGCAGAAGGTTATGAAGAGAATTGGCATGGTGTTGGACCATTTGATATAGATAGTGGTAAGACTCTTAAGAGTAGTGATGGAAAAAGAAGTGCTACAAGTATATATAGTGATGCTCTTTCTCGTCTTACAACAAAAAAGGAAAATGTAGTTGGAGTAACTGCTGCAATGCCAACAGGAACAGGCTTGAGTAGACTTATAAATGAGTTTCCAAATCGTTTTTGGGATGTTGCCATTGCAGAACAACATGCAGTTACATCTATGTGTGCTATGGCAAAAGAGGGTTTTAAACCTTTTATTACTATCTACTCTACATTTTTACAGCGTGCCTATGATCAAGTAATTCATGATGCATGTATTATGAATCTTAATGTTGTTTTTGCTCTTGATAGAGCTGGTATTGTTGGAGAAGATGGAGAAACACATCAGGGGGTTTTTGATGTTTCATATCTAAATGCTATACCAAATATGACTATTTTTGCTCCAAGAGATGAGAAGAGCATGTATAGAGCAGTAGAGTATGCATATACTCATAAAGGACCATGTTCATTTCGTTATCCAAGAGGCTCTTTTTTAGATTGTGGAGATGTAGAAGATTTAGCATTTGAGTTAGGAAAAGCACAGCTTCTGAAAGATGGAAGTAGTAAAACTCTTCTTATTGGTTATGGAAATGGAGTTGGAAAAGCAGTAGAGGTTGCAAAACTTCTAAAAAAAGATGGATTAGATGTAGCAGTTTTAGATTTGAGATTTGTTAAGCCCATAGATAAAGATACATTAGATAAACTTTCACATAAATATAATGATTGGTTTATTATAAGTGATAGTAGCAAGATGGGTGGAATAGGCTCAATCATAGCATATCTAAAAAATGATTTTGCTTGGGACAACGTAAAAATTACAAGTTTTGAGTATGATGATAAATTTATAAAGCATGGAAATACAAAATTGGTAGAAGAGTATTTAAAAGTTTTACCAGAGCAGATAGTAGAAAAAATAAAAAGTGATAGTAGAGGATAAAAATGGAGTTTTTAAAGATTTTAAAAGATAGAGGATTAAAAGCAACACCACAAAGAGTTGCTGTTCTTAAAGAATTAGGAAAAAAGACTCATCCAACTATGGATGAAATATATAGTGGTATTAGAGTAGATAATCCTACTATATCACTTGCAACAGTGTATAAAAATGTAAATTTGCTAAAAGAACAAGGTGTTGTAATTGAGATAAATATACCAAGTGGAAAGATGAGATATGATTATCTTTCACATCCGCATATACATTTAGTATGTAAAAATTGTGGTTGTATAGAAGATTTGGATTATGATGAGAATCTTTTTAATTTTCAAAATAGTTTAGAAAAAAATAAAAATATTGTTATAGATAGATTAGATGTTATAGCTTCAGTTGAGAGTTGTAGTTTTTGTAAATAGTGAAGAAGAGGAGAGTAACTCTCTCCTCTTTTATATAATTATAAATCAGCTTCGTGTTTATCAAGATACTCAGCAACACCATCAGTTGTAGCTTTCATACCTTCATCACCTTTTTGCCATCCTGCAGCACATACTTCACCATGCTCATCAGTAAATTGCATAGCATCTACCATACGAATCATCTCATCAACGTTTCTTCCAAGAGGAAGGTCATTGATAACTGCATGTCTTACGATACCTTTTGCATCTATTAAGAATGAACCACGAAGTGCAACAGCACCACCAAAAAGAACATCATAATCTTTTGAAATTTGTTTACTTAAGTCTGCAACTAGTGGAAAGTTAATTCTTCCTATACCACCTTTATTTACTGGAGTTTCTCTCCATGCAAAGTGTGAAAATTGGCTATCAACTGATACACCTATAACATTTACGCCTCTTGCTTTGAATTCATCTACTCTTTTTGAAAAAGCTATGATTTCTGAAGGGCAAACAAAAGTAAAATCTAGAGGGTAGAAAAAAAGTACTGTACCTTTTTCACCATAGTTCTCACTAAGTTTAAAATCTTCTACTATAGAGCCATCTGCTAAAACTGTTGTTGCTGTAAAATCTGGAGCTGGGTTTGTTACTAACATTCATTTTCCTTTAATGATAATTTTTATTAATAAAGAATTATAGCCAAGTAACTATTAGAGGAATATTAAATTAGTCACAAAAAAAGCACTTTTTTGTAAAGTGCTTTTTTATTTTCTCAAGTTCTAAATTCATCCAATTTATTTTTAAGTGTTTCAGTCATTTTATTCATATGCTCTGCAGCACTTGCTATCTCTTCAACACTTCTTGCATTTTGTGTTGAGTATTCATTGATTTTACTCATTTGACTTACCACTTCATTAATATCACTTTGAGTTGCTTCATAGCCTTTTTGTGTTGTTTCTGCTGTTTTTGTTGCAGCTATATTGATAACTTCGGTCATTGATTCTATATTTGTTTCTACTTTGGTAGTAGAAACACTTAACTCTTCTATTTTTTTAGAGTTTTTATTCATTTGATCACTTGCATCCATTATAGATTGAACTATAATATTTATTGTTGCATTTATCTCTACAAGTGATTTTTGTGTTCTCTCTGCAAGTTTTCGTACCTCATCTGCAACAACGGCAAATCCTCTACCGTGTTCTCCTGCACGTGCAGCTTCAATAGCAGCATTTAGTGCTAAAAGGTTAGTTTGATCTGCTATATCGCTAATTACTGTTAATACTTCTTTAACTTGTTCAGCATCACTACTAAGTTGTTGTATTTTATGTGCTAGTTCAACTTCAACTGAAGCGCTATTTTGAATTTCAGTAGTAAGTTGCATGATTTTTTCATTTGTCTCTTTCATTTTAGCATTTACTTTTTCTAATTCATCTTTAGATTTTTGAGCTTCTTCAACTGAAACATTAAGTTTTTCTCTCATGTCAAATGCTTTTTGATTTGCTACTTCTATTGTTGTTGTTGACTCTTCAACAAGTTTACCAACTTCAAGTGATGTAGTTGAAAGTTCATGTGCAATCGATGAGTTTTCATTAGATAAACCTTTAGCATCTACAATAAGTATTCTTACTTTCTCAATAAAGTCATTTATCCCTTTACTGGCTTGTGCTATCTCATCACGTCCAATAATATCTAGTTTTTTTGTTAAATCACCATCTCCACTAGATAAATCTTTTGTTCTTTTTATAAGACTGTTTAGTGGTGAAGCTATAAATTTATATGAAATTAACCAAGTAATAAGCATTATTACAATAACCATAATAGTTGCAGCGATTATAAGGTTTTTTCTTAGTATATCATTTGCTTTTTCAAAATCCTCTAGATTTGCTTCAGCTACTAAAACTAGATGCCATTTTTTAAACTCTTTAAATCTAGCAGCTTTTTTTAGACCATCTTTTTCATATTCAATATAACCATTTTTTTGTTTTATTATTTTTTTATCTATTTCTGAATTAACAATTTTTCCTGCTAATTTTGGATGAATTTCATATTTCTTTGATTTTAGATTAATAGCATAAAAATATCCATTTTCACCTATTTTCATCTTATTTATATGCATTGCGAGTTTTTTTAGACCTTTTGTGAAGTCATAACCGACAAAGAGTATACCTATAACATTTTGTTCTTCATCTAAGATAGGAGAGTATACTGTTGCATAATCTTTTCCAAACAGTCTTGCAATTCCTACATATTTTTGTTTATTCATTATTGGTTTATATGCTGGAGATTTTTTGCCTAAGTAAGTTCCCATAGCACGTGTACCATCTTCTTTAAGAAGAGAAGTTGAAATACGAACAAAATCATCACCATCTTTTACAAAAACTGTAGCGATATCTCCTGTTAAGTCACCAAATTGGCCTACTGCTGTAAAGTTGTTATTTATGGGCGTTCCACCACTAGCAAGAAGAGGAGTTTGTACGCCATTTACTTCTATTTTTTCTTCTGGGTCTGTATAAAATCCTGCAAAATTAACTTCAAAAATTTTATAAATTTTTTCTGCAGTCTCTGCCAATGCACCATTGTATGTTTCCATAGTTTGCACCATGCGTTCTATATTGCCATCTAGTTTTGCTCTTGTCTCTTTTTCTATATATCCACTTAAATAGTTACTTATATATGTAATTAAAATAAACATAGCGATTATAATTACAGCAACTTGAATATATGTTACTTTTTTTGTGATAGAGTTAAACACAATATCTCCTTTTTTTATAATATGTAATTCTAACAATATATTTCATAAATAATTGTTAAAGTAGAAAATTTAACAGTTTTTATTTGCTTTAAGTAGAATTACAAATCAAAGATTTAATATATTTTTAACTAAGTTTTGATATAGTTTCTAATTCAAATAATTTTCACAAGGAGAAAAGATGGCAGTAAAGATTACAGATATTTGTATTAGCTGTGGTGCATGTATAGATGAGTGTCCAGTTGAAGCAATTGTAGATGAAGATGATAACCCAACGGGAGAGGATATATATTATGTTCACGCTGATAAGTGTGTTGAGTGTATAGGACATAATGATGAGCCAGCATGTGCTGAAGCTTGTCCTACAGAAGGCTGTATCGTTTGGGATGCTCCAAAAACAGAAGGCGCTGTAGACGGCGAACCTTGTGTAGAGTAGTAAATACTCGTATTTGAGGGAGATATCTCCCTCACTCTTTCTAAAATTTAAAATAAACTTCTAATTTAATATTTCTTAAATCTTTTTTTTGGTATACTCGCAAGTTCTGATTTTGTTCAGAATATATTATTGAGAAAAAATTGGAGAAAAAATGGAACAAACTTTATCTATTATAAAACCAGATGCAGTTGCAAAAAATGTTATTGGAAAGATCGTTGATAGATTCGAATCAAATGGACTTAAAATTGCTGCAATGAAAAGACTACAATTAAGTGCAGCAGATGCTGGCGCTTTTTATGCAGTTCATGCTGAGAGACCTTTTTTTGGTGAGCTTGTTGAGTTTATGACAAGTGGACCAGTTGTAGTTATGGTTCTTGAAGGTGAGAATGCATTAGCAAAAAATCGTAAACTTATGGGAGCAACTAACCCAAAAGAAGCGGATGCTGGAACTATTAGAGCAGATTTTGCTGAGAGTATTGATGCAAATGCAGTTCATGGAAGTGATTCTTTAGAGAATGCAAAAATTGAAATAAACTTTTTCTTCTCTGGAAGAGAAATAGCATAATATTGGCATGAAGATAGTTTTTAAAAAGGTTCCGTCAAGTGGAGTTGATTTTGAAACATCTTTTGAAAAAATTAAATTTTATGGAACATTAGAAAAAAAATCAAGAACTTTAGTCCAATGTGTTGGCAAGTTAGAGGGAACTCTAGCATGTCAATGCGATAGATGTGGCGAGGATTTATCTTTACATATAGATGAAAAGGTAGAACTTTTTGCAAGTGATGGACTTTATGAGAGTGGCGAAGAGTTACTTGAAGTGATGGAGTTTTTTGATGAAACTGTAAATTTAGATACAATACTACAAAGCGAAGTGGAAACACTGAAGAGTGATTATCATTATTGCTCTATGTGTAGTGAAAATTAAACATAATATCGTAAAAGGAAAGAACAATGGCAGTACCTAAGAGACGTGTAAGTAAAACTAGAGCAGCAAAAAGAAGAACACATTATAATGTAACATTACCAGTTCCAGTAAAAGATGCTGATGGAACATGGAGAATGCCTCACCGTGTAAACAAAACTACAGGCGAATATAAAAGCTAGATGATAAATATAGCAATAGATGCTATGGGTGGTGACTTTGGTCCAGATCCAATCGTAGAAGGTACTTTAAAAGCTCTAAAAGAGAGAAATTTTAAAGCTATCTTAGTTGGAAAAACTGAACTTTTAAAACCACTCATACCTTCTCGTTATCTAGATAGAGTTACTTTCGTAGAAGCCAATGATGTTTTAGAAATGAGCGATAGTGCGACAGATGCTCTAAAGAGAAAAGAGACATCTATATATAAAGCAGTGGATTTAGTACGTCAAAAAGAGGCAGATGCAGTAGTATCTGTCGGACATAGTGGAGCTACAATGAGTTTAGCAACACTACGAATAGGACGATTAAAAGGTGTTTTAAGACCTGCAATCGCAACTTTAATGCCAAAACCAGTTGGGATACCAGCTTTAGTATTGGATGTTGGAGCTAATGTAGATTGTAAAACTGAGCACTTAGTTCAGTTTGCGGTTATGGGTGAAGCATATGCTAGAGATGTTTTAAAAGTAGAAAATCCTAAAGTTGGTTTGTTATCAAATGGTGAAGAGAAATCAAAAGGTAATGAAGTAACAAAAAGTGCATACGAACAACTAGCAGATATGGATAGTTTTTATGGAAACATAGAAGGTAATAATATATTTGATGGAACAGTAAATGTAGTTGTTTGTGATGGTTTTGTTGGAAATATACTTCTTAAAACAAGCGAAGGTGTAGCTGAATCTATTACTAAAATAATAAAAAATAATATTCGTAAATCTCCAATAGCAATTGCTGGAGCACTTTTAATGAGAAGAGTATTTAAGAGTTTGAAAAAGCAAGTTGATTATGCAGAGTATGGTGGAGCACCTCTATTGGGTATAGATGGCTGTGCTATAGTAGGGCATGGAAAAAGCAATGCTAAGGCAGTAAAAAATGCCATATTTCAAGCTATAACTTTTTCAGATTCAAATATAAATGAAGATATTCTTCTTGGATTATCTAAACTAGAAAACTAAAGGATACCTATTGTTTGCAGCACTTAAATCTATCGGAAGTTATGTACCAGAAAAAATTTTAACAAATCATGATTTAGAAAAAATGGTAGATACAAGTGATGAGTGGATAGTAAAGAGAACTGGTATCAAAGAGAGAAGAATTGCGAGTGAGACGGAAGTGACAAGTGACCTTGGATATAAAGCAGCACTTCAAGCAATAGAGCGTAGTGAAATAGAAATATCTGATATAGATATGGTTGTTTGTGCAACTCTTAGTCCAGATTATCTTACTATGCCATCAACAGCAGCTATGATTTCTCAAAAACTAGGCATAAAAAATGTAATGGCATTTGACATTAGTGCAGCTTGTACAGGTTTTGTATATCTTATGAGTTTAGCAAAAGCTTTTGTAGAATCAGGTGCAAAGAAAAATGTACTTATAGTCGGTGCAGAGAAAATTAGTAGTATTATAGACTATACAGATAGATCTACATGTATACTTTTTGGAGATGGTGCAGGAGCTGCTGTAATAAGTGCAACTGAAGATAAAAATGAAGCAATAGTTGATGTTTTATCAAGTGCAGATGGAAATTATGGTGATCTTCTTATAACTCCAGGTTGTGGTTCTAAAAATCCAATTCGTGAAGACAATGTAAAAGATAAACTTCAGTATATGAAAATGGCAGGAAATGAAGTCTTTAAAGTTGCAGTAAAAACACTTACAAATGATGTCATAGAAATTTTAGAAAAGAATAAAATTGATGTAAGTGAAGTAGATATGTTTATACCTCATCAAGCAAACTATCGTATAGTTGAAGCAGTTCGTGCTAAACTAAACTTTCCATTAGAAAAAACAGCCCTTACCGTTTCAAAATATGGCAATACCTCTTCTGCCTCAATTCCAATGGCAATGAATGATATGTATGAAAGTGGTAGAATCAAGTATGGTGATTTAATGCTTCTTGATGCTTTTGGTGGTGGATTTACATGGGGAAGTGCCCTTGTAAGATTTGCAGGGAAAAGTATTTAAGTATCCTTTTTATTTATAAATAAGTATATTAAATTGTCACATTAATATATATTTAAGCTTAAATTTAAAAGATGGGGACTATAATAACAACTGATAACAATTCAGGAGTTCACATGACAATAAAACGCAAACTTATAATCTCTTTTGTAGCCATTGCTATTGCAGTAGTAGGCTTGGTATCGTTTAGTACAAATGGTATACGAAAAAGTAATGATGATTTTTCTAGTTACAGAGAAATGGCAAAAGATGCATTTTTAGCTAGTCGTGTTCAAACCAATATGCTTATGGTTAGGATGAATGTTAAAGACTATCTTAATACCGCCTCACAAAAAGATATAAAAGAGTTTGAAGACTACTACAAAAAGACAACAGGTTCCATGAACAAAGCTCTTAAAGAGATTCAAAAGCCAAGTCGAGCCTCTATGGTAAAGGTGATGGCAAAAGATTTAAAAGTTTATAAAAACAGTTTTTATGATGTTGTTAAGTATATGAAAGAGAGAAATGATATAGTTAATAACAATTTAGATGTAAATGGTAAAAAAATAGAAAAACTTTTAACTTCTGTTATGCAAAGTGCTCGTAAAGATGGAGATGAAAGTTCAGCTTTAGATACAGCAGCAGGTATAAGAACACTACTTTTGGCACGACTTTACACAGCAAAGTACTTAGCTTCAAGCTCTTTAAAAGATGCACAAAGAGTAGATAAAGAGTTTGCATCGCTTAGTAAAGAGCTAGCAAGAATTCGTTCTAATTTAGAAAATGAAACAAGAAGAAAAAATCTACAAAATACAGTAGGCCTTATAGAGACATATAAAAACGGTGTAAAAAAAATAGTAACTATCATACAAAAGAGAAATGAGATTATAGATAATAAGTTAAATACAATAGGCCCTAAAATAGCTAAATTGGCAGAAGATGTAAAACTTTCGGTAAAAAAAGATCAAAATATTATAGGGAAGCAGGTCAAGGAAGATAACGATCGATTAGAAAAGTTATTGTTGATAACAAGCATAGGAATTCTTATTTTTATAATATTTTTGAGTTTTTATAGCATAACTAAATTTATCGTAAAACCACTCTCTTTGCTTGAAGATATAACAAAAGATTTGGCTGAAGGTGAAGGAGATTTAACAAAAAGATTAAAAATAGCTGGAAAAGATGAAATAACGGTTATCGCTGAAAATATAAATAACTTTATAGAAAAAGTTCAAACAACTATAAGTGAAGCAAAATCAAGTAGCTCAGAAAATAGCTCAATTGCAGAAGAATTGTCTCAAACATCACTTCAAATAGGAAAAAAAGCAGAAGAAGAGTCAAGTATAGTAGCAGGAGCAGCAAAAAAGGGAAAAGATCTTGAAGATGTACTAAATAGCTCAATAACAGAAGCAAAAGAGACAAAACAAGAGATAATAGAAACAGGGAAAAAACTAGAAAATGCAAAAACGAAGATAGCATCTCTATCGCAAGGAGTACATGAAAGCTCAATAGCTGAAATAGAGATGGCAACAAAACTACAACAACTTAGTGCTGATACTGAACAAGTAAAAGGTGTGCTAACTGTTATAGCTGAAGTTGCAGACCAAACAAATCTACTAGCACTAAATGCAGCTATAGAAGCAGCAAGAGCAGGAGAACATGGACGAGGATTTGCTGTTGTTGCAGATGAAGTAAGACAACTTGCAGAGAGAACACAAAAAAGCTTGGCAGAGATAAATGCAACCATCAATGTCGTAGTCCAAGCTATAAGTGACGCAACAGAACAGATAACACACAATGCAAAAAAGGCAAAAGCTTTAGCAGAAACTTCAAGTGATGTAGAGCAAGAGATAGATCAAAGTGTAGATACTGTGCAAGAATCTATAGCCGATATAGAAAACATCATAAACGGTTATGTTCAAAATGCAGATATAGCTAAAACTATTATAACAGAGATAGAAAAGGTAAACCATCTTTCAAGCGACAATGCAAGAAGCGTAGAAGAGATAGCAAGTGCAGCTGACCATATGTCGCAGATGGCAGTTAAACTTACAGATTTGCTTAATCAATATAAGGCATAGCATAACATTAATAGTGTATTTATTTTGGAGGAGTATAATTACTCCTCTAAAATAATTTGTAGGGATAATAATGGACAAACAACTCTTAATCGTAAAAAATGAGATATCAAAGCTCATAGTAGGGCATAGTCAAGTTATAGACTCATTGTTAGTATCACTAATCTGTGAAGGACATGTTCTTCTTGAAGGTGTTCCAGGTCTTGCAAAAACTACAATTATAAATACTTTAGCAAAAACACTTGGTTTAGAGTTTGGTAGAGTTCAATTTACTCCTGATTTATTACCTAGTGATATAGTTGGAGCTCAAATTTATAATCCAAAACAGAGTCAATTTGAAACAAAACAAGGACCAGTATTTACTAATCTGCTTTTAGCTGATGAGATAAATAGAGCACCAGCAAAGGTTCAATCAGCTTTACTTGAGGCTATGCAAGAGAGACAAGTGACTATTGGTGAAAACTCTTTAAAACTTCCATATCCATTTTTTGTTCTTGCAACTCAAAACCCACTTGAAAGTGAAGGAACATACTCTCTCCCTGAAGCTCAACTTGATCGTTTTATGATGAAGCTAAATGTAACTTATAATACAAAACAAGAAGAGATAGAGATAGCAAAAAGAGTTGCATATAAAAGAAAAATAGAGATTCAAAAAGTGATGAATGCAGATGAGCTCGAAGAGTTAAAGCAGAAGCTTGATTATGTTCATGTTGATACTCAAATAGAAGAGTATATGGCTGATATTGTCTTTGCTACTCGTTATCCGCAAGAGTATGGTCTTGAAGAGTTAGAATCACTCATACGTTTTGGAGCTAGCCCAAGAGGAATGATTGATTTGCATAAAGCTAGTCGAGCACATGCACTTTTAAATGGACGAGATTATGTTACTCCAGTTGATGTTGTATTTGTCAGTAAAGAAGTACTTCGTCATAGGATTATACTTGGATATGAAGCTGAGGCAGATGATATAACAACAGATGCAATATTAGATAAGATAGTTGAAACACTACCTATACCATGATAATAATAAGATAGTTAAGTTAAATGCTCTCCTTAAAGAAGATAATTGCAAAGAGCAGAAGATATATTTATGGTGAGCTTTTAGGAGAGCATAACTCAAAGCAGATTGGTGATGGTTATGATTTTGCAAAGATAAGACCTTATGAGTATGGTGAAAATATACGACGAGTTGATCCTTATGCTACAGCCAAAACAGGAGAAATATACCTTAGAAGCTTTTATGAGAGCCGTGAAGTAAATGTAGAAGTGATTGCACTAATGAGTGGTAGTCTATATTTTGGCTCAAAAGAGTTAAAGCAAGAAAAAGTTGCAGAAATTATATCTATTTTAGGATTTAGCGCAGTTAAAAACTCAGATAGTTTTACACTCTCCTTATTTAATGATAAGCTTTTAGAGAGGACAAAAACAACTAAAAAAGAGAGTGGTATTATCCATGCAGTTGAAAAATCTTTACATGTAGATGTTTTAAACTCTAGAATCAATTATAATGCATTGGAAGATTATGCATTGAAAAAAATAAAAAAACGTTCTTATCTATTTTTAGTTGGAGATTTTTTAGAGACTCCAAAATTAAAAGCAATCAGCAAGAAGCATGAAGTTGTACTTATTAGAGTTAGAGATAGATTTGAATTTTCACCAGAGTCTATTGGTGAAGTTAAAACTATTGATCCAGTTAGTGGTGATAAAAGTGAAATTTCATTTACTAAAAGTAGTATTAAAAAGTACAAAAAAGAGCTAAAAAGAGCTGATTTAAAGTTTGAAAGCTATCTAAAAGAGTGTGGTGTGAGGCTAATAGATTGGAGGGATTAAAAGATATAAAAGAAATAGTTCCAATACCAGATTATTCAATTTATCTATTTGCGATTATTGTAGTTTTTATACTAATGATTTTATACTTTTTAATTAAAAAGATATTGAGCCATAAAAGAGTAGTTTTGCCTATAAAAATAGCAAAAAAAGAGTTGAAAAACTTGGATTTAAGTGATAGTAAAATAGCTTCTTATAAACTCACAAAGTATGGAAAAATTTTAAAAGATGAAGATTTTAGTTATTTAGATAAATATAAATATAAAAAAGTAGTGATAAGGTTTTTAGAAGAAGATTTAAAGAAGATAGAATGGTTTTTAAATGAAATTTGAGTACCCTTATGTGTTTTTATTATTTTTATTATTTGTAGTTTGTTCTTTTTTATGTAAAGAGAAAAGGGCTTATATGTATATGCCAAATTTCTTTAAAATATCTTCAAATATGAAAAGAAACTATTTAAAAGAGATATTGAAATGGTTAAGTATAATTTTTCTTATAACAGCACTTGCTTCTCCTTTTACTCAAGAGAAAAAAATCAACACAAAACCAGCTCATGCAGTAATGCTTTTGATGGATGTAAGTAACTCTATGAGTCAAGGACGTATGATAATTAATCCTCTTGGGGGAGTAGATAACAAATTAAATGTAGCAAAACAGAGAGCAAGTGAATATATAAAAAACAGAACAAATGATCATGTAGGTATTATAGTTTTTGGAGATTTTGCTTATATAGCATCTCCTCTTAGTTTTGATCATATTAGTAGTGCAAATTTACTTGCAAATATAAAAAGAGGAGTGGCAGGTAGTAAAACAGCTATGTATGATGCACTTTTTCTCTCAGCACGACTTTTAAAAAACTCAAAAGCAAAGGAAAAAGTTGTTATATTACTCACAGATGGGTTTAACACAGCAGGTGAAATTCCACTAGAAGTGGCACTTAATACTATAGAAGATGAGAAAATAAAAGTTTTTACAGTTGGTATTGGTAAATATGGTGATTATGATGAAAAAGTTTTAAAACTTATTGCTAAAAAGAGTGGTGGAGAGTTTTTCACAGCTAGAGACTCTAATAGCTTAGAAAAAATCTATACTTATATAGATAAATTGCAAAAGAGTAAATTGCAATCTAAACCAAAGTTTAATAATATTTATCTCTATATGTATCCATTGATTTTAGCTATTTTATCTCTTTTTGTTTATATACTTTTAGATATAAGAGGGGTAAGAAGATGAGTTTTGTATACCCATGGGTTTTATATTTTTTACCTCTTTTACTTGTTTTTTTTAGTGTAAAAAAATCATCTAAAATAGAACAAGTTTTTTCAAAAGAGGTACTAGAAAAACTACAATTTGGTTCTTCAAATGGTAAAAATTTAAAGTTTTATCTTTTAGTTTTATCTTTTATGTTAATGATAATAGCTTTAAGTCGTCCTGTAATATTAGATGAAAAAAAAGAGGTCAGTCAAAAAAGTTTTAATTTTATAATTGCTCTTGATATATCTAAATCTATGGATGCAAATGATATTTTTCCAACAAGACTTGCATTTGCAAAAAAAGCAATATATGAAATTATGGATAAGGTTAGTGAAGCTAATATAGCTTTGATTGCTTATGCAAATGATGCTTTTTTAGTATCTCCATTTAGTAATGATTTTAAAAGTATAAAATTTCTTCTTTCAAATTTAGATTCTAATTCACTTAGTTCAAAAGGCACTCAAATACTTTCAGCTTTAAAGGCTACAAATAGAATTTTTAAATCATCAAAAGATAATAAAAAAGTTATTCTTTTAGTAAGTGATGGTGCAGATGGCAAGGATTTAAAAAAGATAAAAGAGTATATACAAAAAAATAGTATAACTCTTCATGTTTTATCTATAGGTACTAAAAAAGGTACTACATTAAAAAACTTTGATGGTAGTTTGATAAAAGATAAAAATGAAAATATTGTAATTTCTAAAAGAGATGACTCTTTGATAAAGGTTTTAAATACAGGGGCATATTTAAGTTCATCAGGTGAGCTTGATAAACTTGATTGGTTAGTGGAACAGATTAAAAAATCTGCTAATCTAAAAGATATCAAAATAGTTAAAATAGAAGGAGCAAAAGAGCTTTTTTATTATCCTTTAGTACTTAGTCTATTTTTTATATTTCTTGCTTTTAATTCGTTAAAAATACCTTTTTTAGCTCTTTTACTTTTTGTACAAACAGATGGTAGGGCAGGGATATTAGATTTTGTAGATATTTATAAAGCAAATAAGAGTTATGAAAAACTGGAGTATAAAGAGGCAGAAAAAGGTTTTGCAAAGATAGATAATAAAAATGCAAAATATAATCAAGCCAATTCTCTATATAAACAAAAAAAATATAAAAAAGCACTGAAGATTTATGATAGTATTAGTGGTTTTAGTAAAGATATGGAGCATAAAAGACTACACAATATAGGCAATACATATGCAAATCTTGGAAAAATAGATGAAGCAATAAAGAGTTATCAAGAAGCATTAAAATTTAAAGATGATAAAGATACAAAAGAAAACTTGAGATATGTAAAAAAGATAAAGAAAAAAGAACAAGAGCAGAAAAAACAGAATAAAAAAGGTAATCAAAAAGCAAAAAAGAAGAAAAAGAAGAAAAAACAGAAAAGTCCTAATGGTAAAAATGAGAATAAAAATAAAAAAAAGCAGAAGAAAAAAGAAGAAAAAAAAGCTCAAGAAAGTCCAAAAAAAGAGCAGAAAAAAATAAGTGAAGCAGAAGCAAAAAAATGGGATAAAAGAATGAATAAGAAAAAATTTAAAACAAAACCTATGACACTAAAAAAAGGAGAAAAAAATGAGATTTATTGGTAGTTTTTTATTCTTAGTAAGCTTTTTATTTAGTGCTGATGCTTATGTTTCAAAAAAAAATATAGTAATGGGTGAAAGAGTGATATTGGTACTTAGTGCAGATGGAAATTCTGTTAAGTTTCCAAATATAAGTAGTATTGGAGGGTTTGAGATTAGCTCAACTATAATAGAACAAAATATAGAGTATGTAAATGGTAAAAAGATAATAAGAGTTGAAAAACATTATGCATTTACCCCTTTAAAAACCATTGATATAGGTTCTTTTGAATTAGAAGTAGATGGAAAAAAAGAGTTCACAAAAGCTTTACATGTAGAAGTTAAAAAAGTAGATTACACCAATAGCCCTTTTCAGTTAGAAATGAGAATAAAAAAACAAAATGTCATGCAGTTTGAAGCAGTTCCCATAGAGTTTGTTTTTAGAAGAGATAAAAATTATGAAGTTAGAGATTTACGTTTTTCTCCTCCAAAGTTTTCAAATTTTTGGGTAAAAGAGGGTAAAAAGAGTAAGCCATATTTAGAAAATGAGTTTATTATACATAAAATGGATTTTTTTATTTTCCCACAAATAAGTGGAGATTTTGAGATAACTCCAGCTAAGGTGGATGTAGGTGTTATTAGTAAGAGTAAAGATATTTTTAATGTGTTAAGAAATCAGTTAGATTGGAAAACAGTTTTTTCAAATAGTGCACCTTTACATGTAAAAAAATTGGAAGGAACAAATTTATATGGAGATTTTAATATATCTTTTGAAGTAAATAAAAGAGAAATAGAGAAAAACGAAGGTATTAACGCCACTTTAAAGATAGAAGGAAGTGGAAATTTTGATGATATAGAACCATACAAGATTAGTATTGATGGAGTTAATATTTATATCGATAAACCAGTAACAAAATCACAACCAACGATAGAAGGTATGAAAGGAGAGTTTATTCAAAAATTTTCTATTTCATCAGTAAAAGATTTTGAGATTCCATCTATAAGCATAACTTACTATGATGCAAAAGAAGAGAAATTAGTTACAAAAAAAACAGCTTCAATTAATATAAGTGTAAAAAGTGGTATTCAAGAGATACCTTTACAGATAAATTCAGTAAAAAGAGAGATTATTGAAAAAAATATAAATAGTTATCTATATATATTTATAGCCTTTATTATGGGGGTAGTTATAACTCTTTTGATTATATTTTTGCGAAGTAAACGAAACTATAAATTTCCAAAATTTAAAAATGATAGAGATCGTTTAAAAGCACTTCTTAAAAGAAGAGGAGAAAATGAAGAGATAGATAAACAGATAGAAAAGTTAGAGAGTAAGCTCTATAAAAAGAGCTTATAATATCTTATGCAAAGTAGTGGCATCACCCATCCACTTCTCTAGATTCTCAAAATCATCTTTTTTTATCATCTCTTTACACTTATTGAGCTCTTTTTCAAAAAGTTCTATTGATGAGAGAAGATTTTCTCTATTTTGTTTAAAAATATCTGACCACATAGCAGGAGAAGATTTTGCAAGTCTACTCATATCTGTAAAACCACCAGCAGCAAGTAGTAGTATACTTTTTGGATCTTCTTGACCTATAACACTATTTGCTAAAGCATAGCTAATTGCGTGAGGTAGGTGAGATATAAAAGAGGCATGAGTATCATGCTCTATAGGATTCATAAAGACTATCTTCATGCCTATATGAGAAAATATTTGAGTAGCTCTATCTTTATGAAAATCACCACTATTTTTAGTATCACAAAGAACTACAATTTTATCTTGATATAGAGTTTTAAATGCTGCACTTGGTCCAAATTTTTCTGTTCCTGCCATAGGGTGTGCAGCTACAAAATTGGCTCTAATTATACTTGGTACACTTTTAATAATTTCATTTTTAGTACTTCCTAAATCAACAATAGTAGTATTTTCACTTACATCTTTTAAAGAAGATAGAGTTTTTATAATAGCTTCAACAGGGATAGCTAAAAAGATAATATCACTGTTTTTTATTTCGTCAAATGAGACTATTTCATTTACTAAATTGAGCTTAAGTGCTTCTTCACAATTTGTTAAGTTATGATCAAATCCTAAAACTTTTGATACTAGTTTTGTATCTTGTAAGGCAAGTCCAAGAGAGCCTCCCATAAGTCCTAGCCCAATTATTCCAATAGTCATTACAATCTCTCCTATTTATTAGAGTCTATACTTTATATAGAGTCTTTTTATGCTTTATTAATTCTTTTAGTGGTATTATATCTACTTTATTTAAAAATTATAAGGTACATGATGAAAAAACTACTGATATTATCCATTTTGATGGCTTCTCTTTTGCAAGCCGCTGTTGTAAAGAGTCTTAAATTTGATGGCTTAGTTCATCTTTCCCAAGAGGTTGCTTCAGAGATGATAGAGATAAAAAAAGGTGATTCAGTAGATATTGAAATAATTGATAAGGCTGTTAAAACACTTTATAAACAAGGTTATTTTGAAGATGTTTGGGTTGAAGAGGTTGGTGATGGGAATTTAGTATTTCATTTTAAAGAGAAGCCAACAATAGCAATGATAGAGTTAGATGGAATAGGAGAAAATGATAAAAAGAAAGTTTTTGATTTTATCGGTATGCATAAAGGTGAAGTATATGATGCAGAAAAAGCAGCTGCAAGTGAAAATATTATTATTAAATTTTATGAAGCACAAGGATATTTTGACACAGTTGTAGAACATGATACAGAAGTTTTAAATGGAACATCTATAAAAGTTAAGTTTCTTATAAATCGTGGAGAAGAAATTTTTATTAAAAAAGTGAATATGTGCGGAGTAAAAAACTTAGAATATAGTGATTTTGAACCTAAAATAGCAAATAAAGAGGCCGAGTGGCTTCCTTGGATGTGGGGATTCAATGATGGAAAATTAAGATTAAGTGATTTGCCAAATGATTCTTCTAGGATTAAAGATGTATATATGGAGTATGGTTATTTAGATGCTAAGATAAGTGAACCTTTTTTAAAAACTTATATGGATAGTTATACTGCAACTTTGAGTTATAGTGTAGATGAAGGAAAGCAATATAAGATAGGTTTAGTAGATATAAAAATTCCAAAAGATTTAAATGTTTCAGTTGATGAATTAAAAAACGAGATGGTTTTGCATACTGATGATGTATTTGATGTAAATCGCCTTAGACGTGATATAAAAAGAGTAGAGAATGTAGTTGCAGATTTGGGTTACGCATATGTAAGAGTTATACCAGATATTAAGAAAAAAAGTGAAACTGCTATAGCTGATATATATCTTAGAGTTATTCCTAAAGACAAAGTATATATAAATGAAGTAAGAATTTCAGGTAACAGTAGAACTATTGATAGAGTAATAAGACGTGATGTATTTTTAGCTGCTGGGGATTTGTATAACCGTACAGATTTAAAAGATACAAAAGGAGCACTCAAAAGAAGTAGCTATTTTGAAACAGTTAATATAGTAGAAAAAAGAGTAAGTAAAAATAAAATAGATTTAATAGTAAAAGTAACAGAGGCATCAACAGGTAGTATTGGTGGTGGTATAGGTTATGGTTCAAGTGATGGATTATTGTTAAGTGCAAATTTATCTGATTCAAATATTTTTGGTTCAGGAATGACTGCTGCTGTTGATGTAGAAAGAAGTGATGCTACATTAAGTGGAAAAATATCTTTAGCTAACCCTAGAGTTTTTGACTCAATTTATAGTCTAGGAGGAAGTATATATAGAACTATATCTGATTATACCTATGATGCAACAACGGATTATACATCAACTACAACAGGTTTTAATATAAGCGTAGGAAGACGATTTGGAAGACATTTAAGAGGCTCTTTAGGGTATATTTTAGAAGATAAACAATATTCTGATTATAATACTAGTGCTACATTTGTATATACTGATTTGCTTAAAAGTTCACTAATCCCCTCAATCACTTATAATACAACTGATGATTATTATCTTCCTCGTAAAGGAATAAACTTTACAAGCTCTTTAGAGTTTGCTGGAGTAGGAGGAGATGCTAAATATTTAAAAAGTATTACAAAATTTAATTATTTTTATGGACTTAGAGATAATTTTAAATACGATTTAATTTTGAGATATAAATCTCAATTTCAATACTTGTTAGATAATGGGAACGTACCTATTGATGAATATATAAAAATGGGTGGTTTAAGTACGGTAAGAGGTTACTCTTCAGGTACAATTGGTCCAGTAACTTATATTGATGTAACTAATAACTATTATAGTGGAACAATGATGTTTGTAAATACTATTGAAGCTAGTTTTCCACTTATAGAAAGACTTAAAATGCGTGGAGCTCTATTTTTTGATTATGGTATGATTGGCCAGGAAAATTTAACTGATGAAATCAGAGCTGGTACAGGAGCTATCTTAGAATGGGTTTCTCCTATGGGACCAATCTCTTTTGTATTTGCTAAAGCGTTACTCGAAGAGGCTGGAGATGACACTGCAAGCTTTGAATTTACAATGGGTAGACAATTTTAATTAGTAATTAGCTTTACACACTAAAATATAACTTAGAGTTATTTTAGTGTGTTATTATAATAGCAAAAGAGGCGGGTTTAACTAGCTTCTTTATACACTCTTTTGCTAAAGATAGTTTTTGTGTGCTTTTTATCTTTAGTGTATGGTTTTCATAGCAAAAATCAAGTTTGCAATTTGAAAAGTTTGCATTTAGACATTTTGCTAAGGATATTATAAAACTAAGCCAGTTTACTATTTCTATCTTTGGAAGTAAAATTTCATAAGCTTTAACATCTTCAAAACTAGGAAGCTTTTTAGTATGGTATTTTACTAAAATAGCTATTAAAACTCTCTCTTGATGTGAAAAATTATAGTTTAAATTATTTGTAATAAAGTAAAAACTATGAAGATGCTCTTGATAGAAACTAAGGCTTCTTCCTACATTGTATAGTTTTGCAGCAACCTTTAACTCTTTTTTATATTTATGATCTATTTGGTGTATATATTCTAGTGAATCAAAGAGTTTTAATGCAATTTTACTGACGTAAAGACTCTCTTTTGGATCAGATATGAATCTATCACTTAAACTTTTTTCACTAACTTTAAAATTTACTGGAAATTTCTGATTAGATGAGCGAAGTAGATCTTGAAGATAAACACCTTCTCTAACTCCGGCTCCATTTGTAATAATATTTTTTACATTTAGCTTTGAAAGTAATGCATTAAAAATTGTACAACCTTCTCTCATTGTATCGTATCTATCTTTTCTTACACCAATTTCTTTTAGTTCTAATAGATCAGCATTTATAATTTGGTCAAGTAGATATTGATACTCTTCTATGTTGTATTCAAAGCTATGAAGAGTTTTTAGAGGATAATCCATCTTATTCATTACCATGTCTGAAAAAGCTCTTATAGTGCCTCCAATGCCTATAATAGTTTTTGATTGAAAATGTTCTGGTAACTTCTTTATTTTATTATCAATAAATTCTTTTGCTTTGTTAAACTCATTTGATTTATCAAAAAATAACTCTTTTAATCTAACAGTGCCAATATCTAATGATATTGTATCTATTATTTCACCATCTTTGATACAAGCTAATTCTGTTGATCCACCACCTATATCTATAGTAGTTGCATTTTGTATAGGTTTAAGAAGATTTATAGATGCTAATGCACCAAAGTATGCCTCTTTTTTACCATCAATAATTTTTATATTTAGATTTAAATTTTTTTTTATTTTTTTTATAAACTGTTTAGCATTTGGTGCATCACGAAGAGCTGAAGTAGCCACACAAAAAGTCTTTCTACATTTTAAGTTTTTGATAATATAACAAAAATCTTCTAAAGCATCATAAGCTCTTTGCATAGGATATTCTTGTAAAATACCACCATTTTCATAAGCACCTTCACCAATACGAATTCTACTTTTCACCTCTTTTATAAGATGAAAAGCATAAGAACTACTTTTTTCAAATACAACCATTCTAGCTGAGTTTGAGCCAATATCTATAACGGCTGTGCGTTTTGCCATAAAGAGTAGTTATTCTTCGCTTGTTATCTGCTCAAACTTAAGTTTAAGCTCTGCCATAGATTCAACATTATCAGGATCAGGAATAATACATTCAACAGGACATACTGCTATACATGATGGCTCATCATAATGACCTACACACTCTGTACAAATATCAGGATCAATTATATATATTGGATCTGCTTCTTCAATCGCATAGTTAGGGCACTCATCTCTACAAGCATCACATGCTATACATTCATCAGTTATTAATAGTGACATTTTTATCTACTTTCAAATTTTTTCCAACTTTATACACTATTATTACTTTAATTAGGCTTATATATCACATTTTTTAGCATTTTTTACCAATTTTTTGTTTGAAATTGGTATATGAAGAGTTGCAACTGCTCCTTTACTGTTTTTTCTATTTTTTATTGTTATTTTTGCACCCATTGCATCAGCTGCACCTTTTGCTAAAAATAGACCCAATCCAGCACCCTCTTTTTCACCATACCTCTTAAAAGGAGCAAACAGGTCTTGAGTTTCATCTATACCTATTCCCTCATCGAGAACGTGTATATTGATACCATCAGAGTCTGTAAAACTTCTAATTTCAATAGTTCCCCCATCATGGGTAAATTTTATTGCATTTTGAATAAAATTCTGAAGAATATGAATTAAAAGAGTGGGCTGTATCATGATAGGAAATGAACGTGGTGTAAAGTTTGTAATAAGAGTTTTTTTAGCTTGATGTGCAAGAATCTCAAAGTTATTGGCTCTCTCTTTTAAAAATTGTATTAAGTCCATCTCTGTAGGTTGCTCAAACTGGGCACCTTCTAGTCTTCCTATCTCTAAAATAGAGCTAATCATTTTACTCATTTCATCAATAGTTTTATTGTTATGCCTAAGTGTATCTATATATTTTTCTTCATCACGTTTTCTTAAAAGGGTAACTTCGTTTTTAGTTTTCATAACTGCAAGAGGAGTTTTAAGTTCATGTGCAGTTCCTATAAAAAGTTCTTTTTGGTACTTTACAAAAGTGTGAATTCTATCTACTAGCTTGTTAATACTAATAGCTAATGGTTTAAATTCATCAGGAATATTTTTAGTATTTATAGATTGAAAAAAATTCTCATCCATAGCTGCAAGTTTAGTTGTTAACGAATGTATTGGTATGATAAGCATACGAGAAAGGAGTAGTGCATAAAATATAACTAGAAAGATCGTTATAAAGTTTATAACTATAATACTTTGTAAGATTTTATTTAGAAGTTTATCTGTATTGGATATATCTTTAGTCACTGCCAAAAAGGTAGATTTTAATTTATCGAAAGGGTAATATATGGTTAAGTAACTTCTTCCTCTTTTTTTATATTGTTCAAAGTGTATTTTTTGTTTTTTATCTGCACGAACAACTATTTTAATATTACTATCATTTGTTACAATTACATGTTTAAATAGTGCTATACCAGTAACACCTAAAGCACGAAAATGCTCATTAGATATTGTTGTGGCTTCTTTTGTTAGTTCAATATTTAAATCTTCGTAGATGGATATTTTTATGTAGTTGTAGAGGATAGTAGAGAAGATTACAATTAGTGTAGCCGAAGCTAACACTAATTGTAATGCAAATTTATCTCTTATACTTTTTTTGGAAAGCAAAATCTATAACCTCTACGTCTTACCGTTTCGATTGTAGAGATTTCTAAAGGTTTGTCCATCTTCTGACGGATTTGGTTAATTGCAACTTCAATTACATTTGGAGTAACTAATTCTGGTTCTTCCC
>CAZBPU010000007.1:0-30681 GCA_964493845.1 uncultured Sulfurospirillum sp. | reverse complement strand
TAGCTAAAATAAGCCCGGGAAAACCTGCTCCAGTTCCTATATCTATAGCTGTTTTAATATCATCTATTGGTAAAAATTTCATAGGATATAGACTATCTTCTATATTTTCTATAACTGTTTCTCTGTTTTTAGCTCCAGTTATATTGTGAACTCTATTATATTTTAAAATTAAATTTATAAAAACCTCATAATTATTATCTAACAAAATATCCCTTTTTAATAATTTTTTATTGTATTAAAACTCTTCACTTAACTTTTTTTAGAGCATATGTCCCATTTGCTCTTTTTTTGTTTTTAAATAACCCTCATTATATTGATTTGATTTTATGATGATTGGTCTTCTTTCAAGTATCTTTATATCTTTCAGAGATTCTATTTTTTTTGGATTATTTGTCAGTAGTTTTATAGATTTTATTCCAAAATGCTCTAGTATAAACTCTACAACTTCATAACTTCTCTCATCAGTTTTAAAACCCAATTGATGATTTGCTTGAACTGTATCAAGGCCTTTATCTTGTAAAGCATAAGCATTAGTTTTATTTAAAAGACCTATGTTTCTTCCTTCTTGACGAAGATAGATAACCATGCCTCCCTCATTGGATATAGCTTTTAGTGCATACTCAAGCTGGTCACGACAGTCACACTTTAGGCTTCCTATGGCATCTCCAGTTAAACACTCACTATGAACTCTAACAAGTGGTGTATCTATGAGAGGTTCTTTAAAAATTACCAAGTGTTCTTTTATACCTTCAGCAAAAGTTTGTATCTTAAAGTCGCCAAATCTTGTTGGTAAGTTTGCAATATTTGAAATATTAATTCTCATTTATAATCTTTATGGTAAAATGTATTTTTTAAATTATACCCTTAAAAGGACAAAAAAATGTTTAAACGATTTAGAAGATTGAGAATTAATAAAAATTTAAGAGATTTAGTAAGAGAAACTTCTTTACATGTAGAAGATTTTATCTATCCACTATTTGTTAAAAGTGGAGAAGGAATAAAAAAAGAGATAGGCTCTATGCCTGGCGTTTTTCAGATGAGTATAGATGAAGTTTTAAAAGAGTGCAAAGTTTTACAAGGTATGGGTTTAAATTCTATCATACTTTTTGGAATACCTGCAGTTAAAGATAGTGTAGGAAGTGATGCACTTTGTGAACATGGTATCATCGCAAGTGCAATTAAAGCGATTAAAGATGAGTTCCCAGATATGTTTGTAGTGAGTGATTTGTGTTTTTGTGAGTTTACAGACCATGGTCACTGCGGTATATTAGATATGGAACATGAAACAGTAAATAATGATGCCACTCTAGAGATACTAGCTAAACAAGCAATTATCCATGCAAAGTCAGGAGTAGATATGATAGCTCCTAGTGGTATGATGGATGGTACTATAGAAGTTTTAAGAGAAGCATTAGATATGGGTGGTTATGAAAACTTGCCTATTATGAGTTACTCTACAAAATTTGCTAGTGCATATTATGGCCCATTTCGTGATGTAGCAGAATCATCTCCAAGTTTTGGAGACAGAAGAAGCTACCAGATGGATCCAGCAAATAGAAGAGAAGCTATAGCAGAGTCCGTAGAAGATGAAATGCAAGGTGCAGATATACTTATGGTAAAACCAGCACTTGCATATTTAGATATTATAAGAGATGTAAGAGAAGCAACTACGACACCACTTGCTATATATAATGTAAGTGGAGAGTATGCAATGCTTAAAGCTGCTGCAAAAGCAGGAGTAATAGACTATGAAAGAGTGATGATGGAGACTATGCTTGCATTTAAAAGAGCAGGAGCAGATATCATCATAAGTTACCACGCAAAAGAGGTAGCAACTATACTAAACAAAGGACAGAAATGAAACATTTCCTTTCGATATATGATCACTCAAAAGAAGATATTTTAGAGATTTTTGACTTAGCAATCAAGATAAAGAAAGAGGCAAAAGTAAAAAATTATATTCCATATCTACAACATCAGTCACTTGGAATGTTATTTGAGAAGAGTAGTACAAGAACTCGTATAAGTTTTGAAGTTGGTATTCATCAGCTTGGAGGACAAGGATTGTTCCTCTCATCAAATGATCTTCAACTTGGACGTGGAGAGCCGATGAAAGACTCTGCTCGTGTAATGGGACGTATGATAGATATGATCATGATTCGAACATACGATCAAAAGGTACTTGATGAGTTTGCTAAGTATGCTGGAGTCCCTGTTATAAATGGTCTTACAGATAAGTATCATCCTGTTCAACTGATGGCTGATTATCTTACTATGATTGAGTATGGAAAAGATAAAAATCCGGTTGTAGCATATATAGGTGATGGAAATAATATGACACACTCTTGGATGATGTTAGCTGGAAAACTTGGGTTTGAACTTCGCATTGCAACTCCAAAAGGAAGAGAACCTTGGCAAGAAATTATAGATGATGCAAAAGAGCTTTCTTTGATAAGTGGAGCAAAAATTACTTACACAAATGATCCTAAAGAAGCAGTACGTGGAGCTGATGTGGTTACAACAGATACTTGGATATCAATGGGTCAAGAGGATGAAAAAGAGCAGAAAGTAAAAGAGTTTGCAGGATATATGGTAGATATAGATATGATGAAGCTTGCAAAAGATGATGCTATCTTTTTACACTGTTTACCCGCTTATCGTGGGTATGAAGTTAGTGATGAGGTTTTAGAACACTATGCTGATATAGTGTTTGATGAAGCTGAAAATCGTTTACATGCACAAAAAGGTGTTATGGTTTGGTTAGAAGGGCATAGGAATAAAGATGGCTGACGAACCTAATGTATTTGATATGATAAATGTTATCTCCCAAGATATTGGCTTAGATGGAGATAAAACTGTTATTGAGATAGAAAATACAGATAATCCTGAAGTTAAAAGGTTAAGTTTAAAAAGTGGAAGTTGGAGTGCGAATGAGCCTTGGTTTGTTGTTGATGAAAATCAAAAACTTCATACCATGATGTCGATAAACTCAGTTAATAAAATAGTAGAAAACTTCAGAGCAACTCAAGAAGAAAATTTTAACCTAAAATTAGAGAAGACTATTTGGCAAAATATACCAATAGACTTTCAAGATGTATGGGCAGTTGCAATGGATGAAATAAAAACTTTAGCAATGAAAGAAAATAAAGATATAAAAGTTATAAATGTTGATTTAGAAAAGTTGATTAAAAAAATAAAAGCAGAACATCCAAATCTTTTTTTAAATTTTAAAGATTTACATGTAGTAGCAAGATGAAGGAAATAAAGTGAGTAAAGAGACCCTTGACTTTGAAAAGTTTACAAAGTATTCAAAACCAGGACCAAGATATACAAGTTACCCAACAGCACCAGAGTTCAGTGAGAGTTTTACTGAAAAATCATACATAGATATATTGGAAAATCAAGATAGCAATAGAAAACTATCTTTGTATTTTCACTTACCTTTTTGTAGAAGTGCATGTTATTTTTGTGGATGTAATGTAGTATTTACCTCAAAAGAGGATAAAAAAGAGCGTTATATCGGTTATTTAGAAAAAGAGTTAGAGATACTTTCAAAGCATCTTGATACTTCACGTGAAGTTTTGCAATTGCATTTTGGTGGAGGAACTCCTACATTTTTTAGTGCTGAGCAGTTGGACAGAATTATAAAACTTATAAAGAAGTATTTTAAAAACTTTAGTGATGAAGCTGAGATAAGTTGTGAAATTGACCCACGTTTTTTAAACCAAGAGCAGACTGATGTTTTAGTAGGACATGGTTTTAATCGTGTGAGTTTTGGTGTACAAGATTTTGATGAGAAAGTACAAAAGACAATTCATAGAATTCAGCCATTTGAAGTGACAGATAATGCAGTTAAAATGGTAAGACGAGCAGGTATAAAATCTGTCAATATGGATTTGATATATGGTTTACCTTTTCAGACAAATGAGACTTTTAAAAAGACTTTAGAGATGGCTTTAAAACTTGATACTGATAGATTTGCAGTTTTTAACTATGCTCATGTTCCTTGGATGAAAAAGACTATGAGAAAGATAGATGAAACTACGTTACCCCACCCTAGTGAGAAGCTTACAATCTTAAAGTATACTATCGATTACTTAACTTCAAATGGTTTAAAAATGATAGGAATGGATCACTTTGCAAAGCCTGATGATGAGCTATTTTTAGCGATAGAAAAAGGTGAACTTCATAGAAACTTTCAAGGCTATACCACAAAAGGTGGTGCTGATTTAGTTGGTGTTGGACTTACAAGTATTGGTGATGGAGTATATCATTATGTTCAAAATGTAAAAGATATGAAAGAGTATGAAGCACTTTTAGATGCAGGTCATTTACCAGTGCATAGAGGTCTTACTCTGAATGATGATGATGTACTTAGAAAAGCTGTAATCATGGAGATGATGAGTAACTTTAAACTAAATATCACAAATATTGAAAAAGAGTTTGGCATAGTCTTTAAAGATTATTTTAGTGATGCATTAGAGAAACTAAAAGTTTTTGAAGAGGAAGATTTAATAGAAGTTTATGATGATAAGATTTTAGTAAAAACAACAGGTACACTTCTCATAAGAAATATAGTTATGCCTTTTGATGCATATTTGCAAAAAATCCCAGAATCAAAACGTAGATTTTCAAAGACGGTGTAATGTCAGGAATAGTGTTTGATTTTGATAAGGTAAGTGATAGTTGTATAAAGTGTGGGAAGTGTATACCAACTTGTACAATACATAATGTAAATCCTGATGAGGTAACAAGTCCTAGAGGTTTCTTGGAGCTTTTAGGAGCGTATAAAAATGGAAATCTTGAGTTAGATAAAAATGTAAAAGATATTTTTGAGAGCTGTTTTTTATGTACTAACTGTGTTGATGTTTGTCCAAATGATTTACCAGTTGATATGCTAATTGAGCAAGTTAGAAATGATATACGAAAAAAGTATGGTCTTGCATGGTATAAAAAACTGGCATTTTTTCTTTTAAGAAATCGTAATATTATGGATATAGCTGCAAAATTTGGTTTTGTTTTTCAGACTTGTGCGTTCAAAAAAGATGATAAACGAAAGTCAATGTTTTTACGTAACTTTCCACTCATAAAGTACGATAGACTTTTTCCAAGTTTAGCAAAAAAGAGTTTTTTAAACTCTCATCCAGATGTTATAAAAAATGGTGGTAAAGGTAAAATAGGGATTTTTATAGGGTGTTTGGGTAACTATATGTATACAGACATCGGTAAATCTTTGCTAGAGATATTGAAAGTTTTAGAGATAGATGCATATCTAATAAAACAGCAAAAGTGTTGTGGAGCACCATCTTATTTTACTGGTGATTTTGACAGTGTTGATAGTTTGGCTAAGTTTAACATTGAGTATATAGAGAGTTTTCAAGATGAACTTGATGCTATCATCATTCCTGAGGCAACATGTAGTGCTATGATAAAAGAAGATTATGCACACTTTTTTCATGACCAACCAGAGTGGAAAGAAAGAGCATTAGCCATTAAACCAAAAATACACATGGCAACTGAATACCTAGCAAAAAACACAAAACTTCAAGAGATACTTAAAAGTAAAAAAAGATTAGATGTTTTAGTTACTTACCATGACCCATGTCATGCAAGAAAGATGCAAGGTATATATAAAGAGCCTAGGGATTTGATAAGCCAAAACTATATGTTAAAAGAGATGAGCGACCCAAATCGCTGTTGTGGTTTTGGTGGTGTTACTATACAGATAGAAAAATATGACTTTGCAGTAGCAGCAGGACTACCAAAAGCAGCTATGATAGAAGAAACAAAAGCAGATATTGTGAGTGCAGAATGTAGCGCTTGCCGTATGCAAATAGGAAATTCGATGCACTTAGCAGATGTAAAAGCAGTATTTAAAAACCCAGTTGAGCTAATAGCTGAAGCGTTAAAGGAGAACTAATGGATTATTATGTATATATATTGATTTTTCATATTATGTCGGTTATATCTTGGATGGCAGCTCTGTTTTACCTGCCAAGACTTTTTGTATATCATACGGAACATATAGATAAAGCTCAGTTTGTTGAAGTAGTTAAAATTCAAGAGTATAAACTCTACAAATATATAAATGTTCCAGCAATGTGGGCAACTCTTATAAGTGGAACTCTTATGTTGATACTTAATTTTGAGTATTTTAAAACAGAGCCTTGGATATATGCTAAGCTGTTTTTAATAGCAGTTTTAGTTGCGTATAGTTACTCTATGGAGACATACAGAAAACAGCTTTTGAACTCTACATGTAAAAAGAGTGGAAAGTTCTTTAGAGCATACAATGAAGCACCTACACTTTTATCTATACTTATAGTTACTTTTGTAGTCTTAAAAGATATACCAGTATATTTTACTATTTTTATGTTAGTTGTGTTTGCTTTGGTAGTATATATTTTACTTAAACATGCAAAAGAGCCAAATTTGGATGTTGTAAGATAGAACTTTAGTTGCATTTTTATTTATAAACTCGTGCTACAATAAGAGAAAAAATTAGGGGTTTAATATGGCAATTATTATGTTAATAGTAATGAACTTAGCTGTTATGGCTTCACTCTATTTTATACTTTTTATTTTAGGAACATTTTTTGGTATACATTTAGACCCAAATAGTACAAGTGGTCTTTTTATGTTTGCAGCACTTTTTGGATTTGGTGGTAGTTTTATATCACTTTTACTTTCAAAAACTATGGCTATAAAGGGTATGGGAGTTCAAGTTATAAAAAATCCAAGAGATGAGTTTGAGTCTTGGCTTTTAAAGACGATAGATAAGCTCTCTTACGATGCAGGTTTAAAGATGCCAGAAGTTGGGATATTTGATGCCCCACCAAATGCTTTTGCAACAGGGTGGGATAAAAACAATGCTTTAGTCGCTGTGAGCTCAGGTTTGATTGAGCTTATGAGTAGAGATGAGATAGAGGGTGTATTGGCTCATGAGATAAGCCATATAAAAAATGGTGATATGGTTACTATGACACTAATGCAAGGTGTTTTAAATACGTTTGTGATTTTTGTTTCAAGACTTTTAGCAAATATCTTGGCAAAAGATAGAAATGGTAATACAAATTTTATGAGTTATTATGCTATTAGTTTTGCTTTGGAGATGTTTTTTTCTCTCTTCGCAACTGCAATTTTGATGTGGTTTAGTAGATATCGAGAGTATAAAGCAGATGAGGGTGCAGTAAAATTAAGTGGTATAAATGGTATCTACTTTGCACTTGCAAAATTAGGAAAAATTCCAGCAGAACAGTTAAAACTTAAAAACGATATGCAAGTTTTTGGAATTATTGGTTTTTTAGAGACATTTTTTGCTTCTCATCCACCAATAGAGAAAAGACTTATGCATATTGAAGAGATGTCAAAAAGAAGATAATAATCAACAAGGTAGTTTATGGAATTTTGGAACAATATATATAGTAACTTCAATCCAGTTGCTTTTGATTTAGGATTTGTATCAGTTCATTGGTATGGAATTATGTATGTTTTGGCACTGCTAACTGCTCTTGGTACGGCTAAGTGGTTGATGAAAAAAGATAAACTTCCTATAACGGATACGCTTCTTGATAATTATTTTATATGGATTGAAATCGGAGTGATTTTAGGTGCGAGGATAGGATATATACTTTTTTATGATTCTAATACTATCTATTATTTAACTCAGCCTTGGCAGATATTTAATCCATTCAATAATGGAGAGTTTGTAGGTATCCGTGGTATGAGTTACCATGGAGCTATAATAGGTTTTTTACTTGCTACGGTGCTTTTTAAATACAGACATAAAAAGACAGATATTTGGGAACTTTTAGATTTAGTTGCTTTGAGTGTACCAGTTGGTTATGTATTTGGACGTATTGGAAATTTTTTAAATCAAGAACTTATTGGACGTTATACTGAAGTGAGTTGGGGTATATATGTAGATGGAGTCTTAAGGCATCCTTCTCAACTTTATGAAGCATTTTTAGAAGGTATAGTTGTGTTTGTTATTCTTTATTTCTATAGATATAAAAAGAGATTTTCAGGTGAATTAATAGCTCTTTATGGATTACTGTACTCTTTAGCTAGATTTATTGCAGAATTTTGGAGACAACCTGATGTCCAGATAGGATTTATTTATAAGAATTGGATAACAATGGGTCAAAGTTTATCTATACTTATGATTTTAGTATCCTTACTTTTATATGCTTACTTATCTAAAAGAGTAAAAAAAACTTAAACAAATATTGATAAAGTATGTATAGTTATAACATAACTTAAATTTAATGCTAAAAGTAGTATCATTTCTGAAATTACTCGCGTGAAAACGTGAGCAAACCACAAAAAGGATGCAACAGTGAGTGACCTTATCGAAGGTTTTTTAGGAAAATCTGTGGAGGGCAAAAAGAGTAGGCTACCGGCTAAACTTGATTATGTCCAAAGTGCAACAGGGCTATTTATGGGTCTGTTTATGTGGGGACATATGTTCTTTGTATCTACTATCTTAATAAGTAATGACGCTATGTATGCAGTAGCTAAGTTTTTTGAAGGTAGTATGTTTTTCGATGAATCAAAACCTTGGCTAGTATCGATTGTTGTAGGTTTTGTATTTATTGTATTTATTGTTCATGCCGCAATGGGTATGAGAAAATTGCCAATGAATTTTAGACAATGGCAAGTGTATAGAACTCATATGAAGATGATGAAGCATGAAGATACCACTCTTTGGTTTATTCAGGCTATTACTGGGTTCGCAATGTTTTTTTTAGGTTCAGCTCATCTTTTCTTGATGTTGACTCAACCAGAAACTATTGATCCTTACGGATCAGGAGATAGAATGGTGTTTATGTGGCCATTTTATATACTTCTTCTTCTATCAGTTGAATTTCATGGAGGAATTGGACTTTATCGTCTTTGTGTTAAGTGGGGATGGTTTGAAGGAAGTGATGCGAAAGCAACAAGAAAAAATCTAAAAAAAGTAAAGTGGGCAATTACAGTTTTCTTTTTAGTTCTTGGATTTTCGACAATGGCTGCGTACATAAAGATAGGAATGTCGCACTCAGATAATGCTGGTGAAAGATATCAACCATCGGCAATGGTAATAACAGATATGAATGTTGGGGTAAAAGCATGAATGTAAAATATTGTGATGCACTAGTTATAGGTGGAGGACTTGCAGGACTGCGTGCTGCTGTTGCCTCGCAAAAAAAAGGTTTGAGTACAACTGTTTTAAGTCTTATTCCAGTTAAGCGTTCTCACTCTGCAGCTGCTCAAGGTGGTATGCAAGCGAGTCTTGGTAACTCAAAGATGAGTAGAGGTGATAATGAAGATGTTCACTTTGCAGATACTGTAAAGGGAAGTGACTGGGGTTGTGATCAAGAAGTTGCTCGTATGTTTGTTACAACTGCACCAAAAGCAATTCGTGAGCTTGCTGGCTGGGGTGTGCCTTGGACAAGAATTAAAAAAGGTCCAAGAGAGGCAGTTATAAATGCTGAAAGAACTACGATAGTTGAAGATGATGAAGTACATGGTTATATTCATTCTCGTGACTTTGGTGGTACAAAAAAATGGAGAACTTGTTACACTGCAGATGCAACAGGACATACAATGCTTTTTGGTGTTGCAAATGAAGCACTAAAACATAATGTAAATATAGAAGATAGAAAAGAAGCGATAGCACTTATACATGAAAACAATCGTTGTTATGGTGCAATAGTAAGAGATCTTATAAGTGGAGAAATTACTGCTTATGTTTCAAAAGGTACACTTATTGCAACCGGTGGATATGGAAAGATATATAAACAAACTACAAATGCTGTTGTTTGTGAAGGAACAGGTGCTGCAATTGCATTAAATACTGGAGTTGCAACTCTAGGAAATATGGAAGCAGTTCAGTTTCACCCAACTCCAATCGTACCATCAGGTATCCTTTTAACAGAAGGTTGTCGTGGTGATGGTGGAATTTTGCGTGATGTTGATGGCTATAGATTTATGCCAGATTATGAGCCAGAAAAAAAAGAACTTGCTTCAAGAGACGTTGTTTCAAGAAGAATGTTAGAGCACATTAGAAATGGTAAAGGTGTAAAATCTCCTTATGGTGATCACTTATGGTTAGATATCTCTATCTTAGGACGTGAGCATATCGAGAGAAACCTTAGAGATGTTCAAGAAATTTGTCAAATATTTAATGGAATAGATCCGGCTGATGAAGGTCCAAAAGGTTGGGCACCAGTTCTTCCTATGCAACATTACTCTATGGGTGGAATTAGAACAAAACCAACAGGTGAATCACAAAAGCTTTCAGGACTTTTCTCTTGTGGAGAAGCAGCATGCTGGGATATGCATGGATTTAACAGACTTGGTGGAAATTCAGTTAGTGAAACTGTTGTTGCTGGTATGATTGTTGGTAACTATTTTGCTGATTATTGTGCTGAAAATGATATTGATATCAGTACAAAAAATCTTCAAGCTACACTTGATGAGCAGACAAACTATATAAAAGGACTTCTTGATAAAGAAGGAACTCATGATGTTTTCAAAATCAAAAATGAGATGAAAGCTATTATGTGGGATAAAGTTGCAATTTTCCGTGATGCAGAAGGACTAAATGAAGCTGTAGATAGACTAGAAGAGCTTTATAAAAAATCACTTGATGTAAAAGTAAAATCAAAAACTTTATCAGCTAATCCTGAGCTTGAAGAAGCTTATAGAGTACCTATGATGTTAAAACTTGCTCTTTGTGTTGCAATGGGTGCAAGAGAAAGAACAGAGAGTCGTGGTGCACACTATAGAGAAGATTATCTGAAGCGTGATGATGCAAACTGGTTAAAAAGAACACTTACTTCTTGGAAGAAGGGGGATACACTTCCAACTATAACTTACGAAGACTTAGATATCATGAAGATGGAAATGCCTCCCGCATTCCGTGGATATGGTGCAAAAGGTATGCTTATAGAGAATGAGATAAGCTTAAAACGTCAAGAAGAAGTAGATAAAATTCGTGAAGAGATGGAAGCTGCTGGTAAAGATAGACATGAGATTCAAGAAGCTCTTATGCCATTTGAGTTGCAACCATATTACAAAGTTAAAAATGAGAGACTTGGAGATATGAAATGAGTAGAACAGTAACTATTAGAGCATTGAAATATAATCCTAACTCAAAAGTTTCTAAGCCACATATGGCTGAGTATAAACTTGAAGAGACAGATGGAATGACACTATTTATCGCATTAACAAAGATTCGTGAAGAGATGGATGCTGATCTGTCTTTTGACTTTGTTTGTCGTGCAGGTATTTGTGGTAGTTGTGGAATGATGGTAAATGGAAAACCTCAACTTGCTTGTAGAACTCTTACTAAAGATTATGAAGATGGTGTGCTAGAACTTTTTCCAATGCCTGCTTTTAAACTTTTAAAAGATCTCTCAGTTGATACTGGAAACTGGATGAATGATATGAGTAAAAGAGTTGAGAGTTGGATTCATACTCAGCATAAACCTGATATTGCTAAACTTGAAGCTCCAATAGAGCCTCAAGTTGCTGATGATACATTTGAGTTAGATCGTTGTATTGAGTGTGGTATCTGTGTTGCAAGTTGTGGTACAAAGTTGATGAGACCAAACTTTATTGGTGCTGTTGGACTAAATAGAGTAGCTAGATTTGAAGTTGATCCACATGATAATAGAACAACTGAAGATTGGTATGAGCTAGTTGGTGATGATGATGGAATTTTTGGATGTATGAGCCTCTTGGCTTGTGAAGATAACTGTCCAAAACACTTACCACTACAAAGTAAAATCGCATATATGAGACGTAAGTTAGTAGCTTTACGTTAAACTTTCTTGAGGGTGACAATTTAGTGTCATCCTCATATCTTTTTTAAATCTTTTTTTCTGTATACTCTGCAACAAAATTCTATGTAGGAGTAGTATATGTGTGTAAGTAGAGTTCAAAGAATTATGACAGCAATAGTACTTGGTTTAGTTATACTATTTTATTTTATGGGATTTATGACAGTTGCTTTAGTTTTACAAGCTTTTGTCATAGTGATGCTACTTATTTGGGCAATGACAAATTTCTGTCCATCAATTTGGTTATTAAAAAAACTTCTTCCACCTTGTAGTTGGGATAGTTAAAAGAGAGTAAATGCATATAATAAATGATTTTTTCATGCTTGTTTGGCAAGAAGATGTAAACAGGCAGTTTTCTAGTTTTGGTGATATAAAGAGTTTCTTAGAATCAGTTTTGAAAAAAGATTATGAATCTTTTTGTGATTATAGTGCTATTATGCTTATAGTTTCAAAAACAAAAATAGAAAACTTGAAAGAGATAAAAGAGTCTAGAGATGCATTGACTTTTCTAGCTGGCTTTAATGAATGGGATTTAAAAAGAGTTCAATTTATACAAAAAGAGTTAATTTACTTTTTGATAACTAAAGGTGATCTTAAACTCAATAAAGCGATACAACAAAGATTTGATAAACTTAGAAAAAATGATGTTATAGGTTATGAAAAAGCACGTAGACTTATAAGTCTATTGGCTTTGATTGAAGAGAAAAAAGAGAGTATGACTCCTATACATGTAATTAAGTCAAAAGAGGGTGCAAACTTTTATGAGAGTGCTATAAATCTTTTTTGTACTGCAATAGAGAATTTAAAAAAAGTTGTTGAAGATAAACGTCTCTTAAAGAAGCTAGAAGTTATTCCTGCAAAACTAAAAGAACAGAAATTTTCTATTGGTATTACTGGTGTAATGAATGCTGGAAAATCCACTATGCTTAATGCTCTTCTTGGTAAAGAGATACTTGGTACTTCAGTTATACCAGAAACTGCAAATCTAACACTTATAAAATATGCCTCAAAACCAAGTGCAAAAGTTAATTTTTGGAATAAACAGGAGTGGAGTGATATAGAAAAAAGCTCTGAAGTTTTAGAAAATATGAAACCATTTATAGAAGAGACAAATAGTCACTTTAAAGATAGATTGGAAGAGTATATAACAATAGAGGGTAAAAGTTACGATATTAGTATAGATGAACTTCCCTCATTTACATCTGCAGAACACTCAGATAAGAAGTGTAATTTAGTTAAAAGTGTAGAACTTTACACAGATTTGAAATTTGTAGAAAATGGAGTAGAGATAGTAGATACTCCAGGACTTGATGACCCTGTGATTCAACGTGAAGAGATAACAAAGAGTTATGTATCACAGTGTGATTTGATGATACATCTTATGAATGTAAATCAATCAGCAACTGAAAAAGATATAGATTTTATTACAGATACTCTTCTTTATCAAAATGTAGCAAGACTTTTGATAGTTATTACTCGGATAGATACTGTAAGCAAGAGTGAACTAGATGAAGTAATAGAGTATACTAAATCAAGCATAAAAACTAAGCTAGAGAGTTTAAATAAGCATAGTAGCTTTGATGGTATCATAAACAAAATAGATTTTATCCCTATAGCAGGTCTTCAAGCTTTAAAACATAGAATAGGTGAGGGAGATAGTAATTTTCCAATAGAAAAAACAGGTATATTAGATATAGAAAATTATCTTGATGAAATTCTTTTTGGAAATAGTTCAGACAAAGTAAATCTTATAATAGATGCCAATAAAAAAGAGTTAAAACAGATAATAAATAGCAGTAAAGAGTCTTTACATGTAGAGAAAAATCTACTTAGTAAAAGTGCGTCTGAAATAGCAAATGAGTATAAAAATTATCAAGTTGAAATCAAAGAGATAAAAGAGAATATTGAGAGATTAAAAGAGAAGATAGTTGATGAAAAGAGTGAATTGATTAGTTATTTTTCAACATTGAAAAACTTCTCTAAAAATAAATTTATTTCACTACAAGCAGTTTTAAAAAGAAGAGTTTTAGATGATGTCTCTTATGAGATAAGAAAAAATAGAAAAAAACCAGAAGAAAAAAGAGTGGCAGCTATAATAGAAACAGCTATAAAAGATGGTTTTATAGATATACTTAGAGATTATAGGTATCAGTTTTCAAAAAAAATAGAGAGCTCTTTTGAAAAAATAAATAGAGATTTTACTGAGTTTACAAAAGAACAAGATAAAAAAAGTGATGCTAAAGAGTTTTTTCAGAAGCACTTTAGTGATATAAATCTATTGAATTCTAATGCAGTTTTGATAGCAAAGGTAAATAGTGCTATAAAATCTCATTCAAAAAAAGATATTGATGGATTATCTACCGTTTTAGAGGGCATATTTGAAGATGCAGTACTAGAACTTTATGAAAAGTTTACTAAAAAAACAGAAGTAATAAATGATGAGTTAGTATATGAGTTTGAGCAGGAGTGTAAAACTCCACTCAGAACTATTGAGTTTGAGATAAATTCTCGTGAAGAGACTCTTATAAAAGCTAAAGAACAGGTAGAAAATAGATCTTTTGATACAACTAGAAGGGTTGAAGAGATAGAGTTGAAACTACAAGTCTTAGCAAAAGTAGAGGGGGATTTATGAGTATTCTAGATTCATTTATAGTTTCATATAATGAAAAGTTTACAAAAGAGATTCCTGCTTTTGATGAAACATTAGTAGGATTGATTCAAAAAACACAATATACTTTTTTAGATGAAAAGATGTCACCATCAAAAGAGTTAAATAATAGACTCAGTTCTTTACAAATAAGAGCAAAAGAACCTATGAAAGTTGCTATAACAGGGCAATTTTCTAGTGGTAAATCTACATTTCTAAATGCACTTTTATCAAAAAACATACTTCCAACAGGTATAACACCAGTAACTTCAAAAGTGAATTATATAAAATATGGTGATGAGTTAAAGATAAAAATTCGATATATGGATGGAAGAGAAGAGTATCAAAGTGTAGAGCATATAGCAAAATTTACCGACCAAAGAGATGAAGTTGAGGATATAGAGTATCTTACTTTATATGTACCATTGTCACTTCTTAAAGAGGTAGAGTTTGTTGATACACCAGGATTAAACTCACAAGCAATAACAGATACAACTACAACACAAAAAGTTTTAAAAGAGGTAGATGGTATTATTTGGCTCTCTTTAATAGATAATGCAGGAAAACTTAGTGAAGCAAAAGTTTTAGAAGAGTATTTGAATGAGTATCAAAATAAATCTTTATGTGTTTTAAATCAAAAAGATAAGTTTTCATCTGAACAAGTAGAACAGACTACAAACTATGTAAAAAAAAGTTTTGCAGAATTTTTTAGTGAAGTTATACCGATTTCAGCTAAACAAGCTTTAGAATCACGTACTCATGACAAAAACCTTCTTATTGAAGAAGAGTTAGAAGAGTTTTTAGAAAAATTAAAAAAAGAGATTAAAACAAATCAACTTGAAGATATAAATAGTTTATATAAGAGTTATCAAGATGAAGTAAATACAATTTTAAATAGTGATTTAAATAAAAACATTGAGCTACAAAAAGAATCAAATATCCAGAAGGTTTTAGATTTTATAAATGATGAAATTAGACCTATTGCAAATAGTTCAAAAGATTTTGCTATTAAAAAAGATATTAAACATATAGGAAATTCACTTATAAAACAGCACGAACTTTTCTTAAAAATATATGCTGAGTTAAAACATGAACTTAGTAGTTTTGAAATAGAGGCAGACGAGAAATTTAGTGAGTTAAAAATAAGGTTTTCAAAAAAACTAAAAGATGCATACAATAGAATAGAAGAGATTATAGATACGATTGCAAATGATATTTATAATCATATAGGAACAACTAAAAAAATACGCTATGCAAAACAGAAGTCAAGTTTTTTTGGCGCTAAAGAGAGTTATGAGGCGATAGAGTATAAAGTTTCAAAAATTGATTCTGACTTGATATATAAGCATCTTTTTTATGATGATGATATAGTTGGTAAGATGTTTAAAAAATATGTTAGAAATTTAAAAGAGATTCAAAATGAAGTCAATGAAAATAATGCTTTAGTTTATGATTTTTTAAAGAAGAAGATAAGAAAGTGGCAAAATCCTTATGAATTTATAAGAAAATCAGATCAGCTTCATTCAGATATAGAGTTTGCAAATATGAGAAAGTTTGCTTCTAAAGTATATGAAAATATACTAAAACCTTTTAGTGATGAGATACACTCTTCATATGCACAGATAAGTTCTCAATTTAATCATCTTAGTTCAGCAGTAAGTTTTAACTATCAAAATGCTACTGAGGTAAGTGTTGCGTTTTTGGAAAAAAAGATAGCACAATCTATAAAATTATATGAAGAAAATCCAACAAAATTTACTCTATATCAACCAAAATTGGAAGAGATAAAAGAGAGATTGAGAATAAGCTTTCATCTTTATGAGCTTCAAAATATGATGAATACAAATAACACATTTTTAAATAAAAATTATGATAGGCTAATAAGTGAGTTTAAAAATATAAATGTAGAGAGAAAAGACTTTATAGAAAAGAGAGAGTCAAGACATCATAAGACTATAGATATTTTGGCTCAACATGTAAAAGAGATTTAGTCTTTATATCTAAGTTTTTACTTTAAGTAACTCATATAGTTTTAAAATAGCTATAAATATAGCTGTTATAGCTGGTCCTAAAATCATACCCCAAAAACCAAATGTACTAAGTCCTGCAATGATAGCAAAAAAGATTAGAAGTTCATTTATTTTAGTTGGTACTTTTGAAAAACTATTTATATATTTTATTATGAGTGGTTTTATGAAAGTATCTGCTATTATAGATATAACAATGATTGAATATGATGCTATGATTATTGCTTCAAGTACATTGCCACGAGCTAGCTCATAAACACAAATTGGTAGCCACATTAAAGCACCACCAACAACAGGTATAAGTGAAGCAAAGCCATATAAAATTCCAAGAATAAAACCATCATATCCAAAAAATATGCCTAGTATAGCAAAAAGAGCTCCTTCAAATATAGCTGTTATTATGATAGAGTAAAAAAGAACACTCATAACATTTGCTACTTCTGTAAATACTAAATCTATCTCTTTATTATCTAGAGGTGTTAGATTTTTTGCATAATGAACTAATTCTTTACCGTAAAGATTTGCAAAGAAGAAAAAGATTGTGATAATAAACATATCTTTTAGAAAATTTGCACTATTTTTTCCTATAAAAGCTGCGTATGAAAGTGTGTTTTTTGTTATATTTGCTAAGTCAAAGCTTTGTAAAAATTCATCAATTTTAGGATTTAGAAAAGATAAAACATCTGATAACTGAAAATTGAAAGAAGATAAATAATTTACAGTTTTTTCTATGATAGTAGGATCAAAATTATTTACTGTACTTCCAATGGAAGTGATTATATAAATGATAGGTGCAAAAAATAGAAGTGAAAGAAGAAGTGTTGAAAGCAGTGCAGCGATGACTCTACTGTTTGTTATATGTAGAAGTTTTAGATTTATACTATATGTTGCTATAGCTAAAAGTGAAGCTATACTTAGTGTAAGTAAAAATGGTTGATATAGTCTTAACATCCAATATAATACGACTAAAAAAACTGCTCCAAAAAATATCTTACCATTATGCATCAAAAAGTCCTTTTTTACTTGGATAACTTAATCTAAAAACTTCATATGATTTTGAAGTTGCTATTCTTCCTCTAGCTGTTCTTTCTATATAACCTTTTGCTAAAAGATAAGGTTCTATTACGTCTTCTACAGTTCCTTCATCTTCACTAAGAGCTGCGGCAATGGTACTAAGACCCATAGGTCTTCCTTTTGCTGTGATTAAAATCTCTAAAAATTTTATATCAAGCTCATCAAATCCTAAATCATTTACACCAAGTTCATTTAAGCCATATTTTGCTCTTTTAAGTACTATACTATTTTCATCTTCAACATCAGCATAATCTCTAATACGTTTTAGAAGTCTTAATGCTATTCTTGGAGTTCCACGGCATCTTTTTGCTATCTCTAAAGCTGCTTCTTTGTTGCAATCTTTTTCAAGTTTTTTTGAAGCTTTTGTTATGATTTGTCCTAACTCTTCTTGATTGTAAAATTGTAATCTAAAGTGCATACCAAATCTATCTCTAAGAGGTGAGCTTATCATCCCTGCTCTTGTTGTAGCACCTATTAGAGTAAATCGTGGTAGGTCGATTTTTATAGTTTGTGCAGCAGGTCCACTACCTATGATAATATCAAGTCTAAAATCTTCCATTGCAGGGTAGAGTATCTCTTCTATGGCAGGTGAGAGCCTATGGATCTCATCTATAAAGAGTATATCTCCCTCTTCAAGGTTAGTTAAAATTGCTGCTAAATCACCACTTTTTTCTATCATTGGAGCTGCTGTCATTTTAACATTGGCTTCCATCTCATTTGCTATTATATATGCGAGTGTAGTTTTACCCAATCCAGGAGGTCCAAAAAAAAGTACATGGTCAAGTGCTTCTTCTCGTTTTTTTGAAGCTTTTATGAAAACTTGTAGATTTTTTTTTATCTTCTCTTGTCCTATATAGTCTTTCCAGTTTGTTGGGCGTAGAGAAGTTTCATACTCATTTTCAAAACTGACTTTATCTATCTCTACAATTCTTTCCATTAGTATGTATGTTCCTCTGCAGGAAACTCTCTAGATTGTACATCTTTTACATACTTATCAACTGCATTTTTTACTATATTTGCACCATCAAGGTATTTTTTAACAAATTTTGGTTGAAACTCTTGAAAAAATCCTAACATATCACTCCATACTAAAACTTGTCCATCTGTAACATTGCCACAACCTATACCTATAGTTGGGATATTTATTGCTTCAGTAATTCTTTTTGCTGCTGCTTCTTTTACGCCTTCAATGACAAGTAAAAATGCACCAGCTTTTTCAACGGCTTTCGCATCTTCTATAAGTTCAAGGGTATCTTCTTCACTTTTCCCTCTTATTTTATAACCACCTTCACTACGAACATATTGAGGCATAAGACCTATATGTCCAACAACAGCGATAGAGTTAGATGTAAGAGCTTTAATGATATGTGCTCTTTGTGTACCACCTTCTATCTTAACTGCATGTGCAGTTGTCTCTTGATAAACTCTTGAAGCATTTTTTAATGCCATTTTTTCATCTGTATAAGTGCCAAAGGGCATATCGCAGATTATAAAAGTATCAGGTGCACCTTTACAAACAGCATTTGTATGATAAATCATAATATCCAAAGTAGCACTTAGTGTATCAGGTTTATTGTTGAAACTCATATTGAGGCTATCTCCAACTAAAATCATATCTGTTCTATTATTAAATATTGATGCAAAAAGAGAATCATAAGCAGTTATGACTGTTAGCGGAGTTTTACCTTTTGCACTTTTTATTGATGTTACTGTTTTCACTAAAAACCTTTAAATATTTTTTATTAAAATTAAATTTTATCTAAAAGATGGTATGATTATAATTAAAGGAAAATTATGGGTCTGTTTTCACAATTAGAAGTTGATTTTGATTTAGAAATTGTTGAAGATTTTGTTTCGCATTATGGAATTATGTGTGAAACTATGGAACCACTCATAATAGGTCTTGAAAAAAAAGAACTTTATATGAACAATATAGGAGAACTATTTCGTATTTTCCACAATCTAAAATCAGCAGCTGGTTTTTTAAAACTTGAACCTATCATTAAACTAGCAACTCTTTGTGAAGATGTTGCTGAAGAAGCTAGGATTTTAGATGGGCCTGCAACTGATGAGTTTATAGATTGGTTACTTCTTATTAGCGACCAGTTTGATAAGTATAGAGTAAATATAGAAGAAGATGATGAATACTTCGGTATGCTTGAGCCTCTTATCATAAAAGTTCCAATACATTTACAAAAACATTAAAATATAAAATGAATATACAGAGGTTTATCTTTGTGTTTCAATTATGAGAGATAATTAAATGAAAAAATTAGTAGCATATATTACAGCAGGATTTCCAAGTAAAAGCTTTAGTGTAGATTTAGCACTATCACTTAAAGAAGCAGGTGTGGATTCACTTGAATTGGGTATTCCTTTTTCAGACCCTGTGGCAGATGGTCCAATCATAGAACAAGCAAATTTAAAAGCACTACAAAATGGTTTTAAAATAGAAGACCTTTTTGATATTTCAAAGCAGATTGGTAAAGAGATAGATACATTATGGATGGGATACTTTAATCCTTTTTATCATAAAGGCATGGATTTTTTTGCTGATAGGGCAAAAGAGTATGGAGTAAGTGGTTTTATAATACCTGACCTTCCTCATGAAGAAGCAAAAGTATATACAAATATGATGAAAGAGAGAGATATTTCTCTTATATCTTTTGTAGCTCCTACAGATTCAAGTGATAGAATAAATCAAGTGGTAAAAACTAGTAGCAAGTTTATATATCTTGTGGCTTATGCAGGCATCACAGGAAGTGGGACTAGCGAAGATTTGAGTGAAACTATTGTAAGTATACGAAAAAGTACAGATACCCCAGTATATGTTGGTTTTGGTGTAGATGAGAAAACTGCAAAAGATAAGGTAAAAGGTGTTGATGGTGTTATAGTAGGTAGTGCTTTTGTAAAAATTTTACTTAATGACACTTTAAATAATTCTCAAAAGATAGAAAAAATCTCAAGTTTAGCAAAAATTATAAAAGAGACTATAAACGAGGTTTAAAAATTAATATAAGTCTTGGCAGTAATAAAATAGATCCTAAAAGAGCCATAAGCATTGCTATCATAGTTAAAAATCCAAAGTATATGGTTGGGGTAAAGTTAGATAGTACTAGTATAGAAAAACCTAGCATAATGGCAAAAGATGTATAGTACATTGCATACCCTACACTCTCATGTGAACGGTGCATAGCTTTAACAAAATCTCCATCTACTTTTAACTCTTCATAGAAACGATGTATATAGTGTATAGTATCGTCCACTCCAATACCTAAACTAATAGCTGCAATGGTAATTGTCATCAAATCAAGAGGTATATTAAACCATCCCATAAATCCGAAAATAACACTTATAGATATAGCATTTGAGAGTATTGCAATAAGTGCAATTTTTATATTTTTAAAGATGAAAATAAACATAGTAAATAGTAAAACTAAAACAAAACCAAGAGTGACTATTTGAGACTCAAATAGAGATTGCAACATATTGTTATATAAAATCATAAGATTTGATTGTCTAAAAGAGGCAAATTCTGGATTTATCATTTTTTTTAAATCTCTATTTATATCTTTTATGAGTATATCACGTCTAAGATTTTGGTTTGAATCAATGATACGTGTTGCAAATCTAATTTGATTTTTTTCAATATTTAGATAAGGGTCAAGTATGATTTTTTTAAATTTTTGCGGTAGTTTATTGTATAGTAGAGCTAATCCAAAATTGTCTAACTCTTTGCCTTCATTTAACTTTTTACCTAGTTTTAGTATGGTTCCTAGTGATTGTACATTGCCAATTTCTGGTTTATTTTCAAGATAGTTATGAATTTTTAGTATAAATTTAAGTCTATCAGGTGTAAACCAGTATTGGTTTTCATTTTCTTTTTCATTAAATTCTTCACTAAAGTCACTAAACTCGTCGTTACTTTCATCTGTTTTAGATTGTTCTGTTTTTTTAAAGCTTACGATTATATCAAGAGGAGTAGTTCCACCTAATTGTTCATCTATAACTTTCATACCTTTGTATATCTCTGTTGATGGTCTAAAGTAGTTTATAAAACTATTTTCTACTATAAGTTTTGATGCACCACTAAGACTAAAAAGTGTTATTAAGGCACTTATAAAGATAATGATTTTTCCTCGTTTTTCTACCCAGCTTGACATGATTTTTGTTGGTGAAAAGTTTTTACTGTTTTTAATATCTTGTTTTGATTTTGGGAGCATAACTAAAATAGCAGGAAAGATTATAAATGATAATATAAGAGATATTGCAATTCCACTACTCATCATCCAACCTAAATTTATGATAGGAAGTATATTGGAAAAAAGAAGTGAAGCAAAACCAACTATAGTTGTAAGTATGGCAAAAAATGATGGAGATAATTTCGACATCATTGTTTCAAGTACAAGGCTTTTTTGTGAACACTTGGGACAAGCATGGACTAATTCTCTATATCTAACTATAAGATGAAGGACTATTGAAAGAGTTATAATAAGTTGTAGAGATATAAAGTTTGAAGAGATAACTGTTACTTGCCATCCAAAAAAACCAAGTAATCCAGATGTTGTGACTATAGAACATGCAGATATAATCACAGGGAGTACAACCCACCTTAGTTCTTTAAAAGTTGCCCATAAAACAAAAATAAGCAGTATCAAAAGAGCTGAGCCAAAGGTAAAAAGGTCATTTTTAACAAAGCTTATAAGGTCATCACTTATCATATTGACCCCACCTAAAAATAGTTTTCCATCTTTAGAGTTTTTTTGTAAAATTGCACGAATACTTTGTATAAATATATGATTTTCTTCTCTTAATCTATTTTTTTCTGCTTGGGAATTTACTTTTTCATTTTTAAGATTTAGTACTATTGCAGTAGTTTTAAAATCACTGCTAACAATATTATTTTTATATATTGGACTATGTAGGAACTCTTTTTTTACTAGTTTTCTATCAAGAGTATCATTTGCTAATGTAGGTATATTTGTTATTAACTCTTTAAGTGGTTTGTTTGAGCTTTGTAAAAGTGGTACATTTAGTATAGATGTGATAGAGTCTATCTTTTTGAGTGACTTTAAATCTGAACTCATATTTTTTATTGTATTGAGTGTTTGTTCTGATAAAAGATAACTATTGGGAGTAAATGCAATAACTAATATATTGGGTGTTTTGAAGTTTTTTGATACCTCTTTAGTGAAAAGTAAATCGGAATCATTTTCAAGAAGTATAGTATCGCTAGAAGCATCTATTTGTAATTTGGCTGCACCTATAGCAAAAATTGATACAACTAAACTAACTAAAAAAAGAACTTTTATAGGGTGAATAAGAAGATATTTTTCGTAAAAAATTTTTATCATTTAGTCTTTATTTTTGCCAGAAGAGTTTCATATGATTCTTTTTCTAATATATCTTTAAATTGTACTCTATATATTTTTATAAGACTTACTCCAACGATATCTACGTCATATATAAGCCAATCATTATTTTTAGCTTTGTAAAATTTATAGGTTATATCATAAGTATCTTTACTACCAATTAGTTGAGTTAAAAGTAAAACTCTTTTTTGATTTAACTCTTTAAGTCCTATTATATTAAGCTTTTCATCTGTATAGAGGCTTATCTTTTCAATATAGGAGTTTTTTAGATACTTTATAAATTCAGTTGTGAACTCTTCTCTTTGCTTATGGGACATTTTTACCCAGTTTGATTTTCCTAAAGATAATTTTGTCATAAGTTTATAATCAAAAATTTCATCAAAAAGAGGAAATATCTGTTTTGCTTTTTCTTGAGCTGTTAAGTTTTTTTGAACTATTATAGATGTTGCTTGATTTATTTTGTTTTCCATTACACTTGTAATATTATCTTTTTTTATAGCAAAAAGTGAGATACTGATAAGGATAAGTAGTATAATTTTTCTCATTTTATTCCTCTATAAGCTTAGTTCTTCGTTGTTCATATACACTCTTTAATAAAAAGTACAAGTTTACCGAACCTTTTCTTATATTCTCATATTTGTCCATGTGTAAGGAGTATTCATTAGTTATTTTGTAGCCACTTATCAATAAGTAGTTATTGGTAGATTCAAATATGCTCCAATCTTTTTTATGTGCATAGTTTATAGGAGATATAAAGCCATCGGCTATTAATCCTATAGTATCTCGTAAATTTGATGGGCCAAAAAGTGGTAAAACTATATGTATGTCATTACCAATGCCATAAAATCCTAAAGTTTGACCAAAATCTTCATTATGCCTTTGAATGCTACCCTCTTTTTTAGCTAAATCAATATAACCAGCTAAACCATAGGTGGAATTTACTGCAAATCTAACACTCTCTTCTATAGCATTGGTGAATTTTAATTGTAGGATATTATTGATAAGTCTTATTGGAAATTGGATGTTATAAAAAATATTGGATACGCCCTCTCTTATAGGTTTTGATACGATATATTTGTAACCATTTGCAATAGGACCCATGATGTTCATATATATATAATCATTAAATTTTGTCATAGGGATATTGTACTCTTTAAGAGGATCAAATGAATCTACTTTTTCTGTAGCAAATTCATCTTGAAAATCACTAAATGAGTTATTTTCTTGAGAAAATAGTATTGTAAAAGATATAAAAGATATAAAAATAATTCTAAACACACATTGTCCTATAATTAAGATAATAAATATTATAATATTTATTATCTATAATAATTCTTAATTAGTTTTTATTTAATCATGGTTTTTAAATGGTGGAGCCATCCTCCCCCGATTAAATATAAAGTGTAGATTCTATCGAAAATTCATGTGATTAGCAAATAAAAATTAGCTTGTTTTAATTTAGTGTGTTTTATAATGCTACAAACAACACGATTAAAGGTACGATATGATAACTGCAAATGATTTAAAAGTACAAGGTATAAAAGCATTAAATAGTGAGTTAAAAGAAAATGATGAAGCTATTATATCTTTTAGGGGTAAACCTAAGTATATAGTAATTGATTTTGAGAGATATGATAGATTAAGAGAGCTAGAACTTGATAGAGATTATTTAGAAACTATGCAAGATATAAAAAATGGTAATTATAAAACTATTTCATCAGATAAAGAGTTAGAAAAGCATTTAGAGAACTTATAGTGTATAAATTAATTTTAACAGATAGCTACATCAAAAAAGAGAAAATTTTTTTAAAAAAACATAATGATTTGAAAGAGAAATATAAAAAAACTCTACTGTTTTTAAAAGCTAATCCTCATCACCCTTCACTTAGACTGCATAAATTACAAGGTGTTTTAAAAGAGTATCATTCAGTTTTAATATCCATGAATTATAGAATAGTTTTGGAACTTCTAATTACAGATGAAGATATTATACTTTTAAATGTTGGTAAACATGATGAAGTTTATTAATAAGTGGCTTAAGTTTATACCTGAATTCAAATCACAATTTAGACTTGATGCAATTAACCTCTATCCTTGTCTTTGATTTGTTGCACTTATTGGTTGAATTCAGAAGATTATAATTTGCTTAGTAGTTCCCTTTTGAGGGGAGTTTATAGAGTGTTTAAGATTGTGTTGGATTGTGAAAATGGTGGAGCCGTCCGGAATCGAACCGGAGTCCAAAAGTAGCCACCTATGACGTCTACATGCTTAAAATAGTTGTTTATGTTTAGTTTTGCTTCACACAACTAGCAAAGTTACACAAAACGAGTCTCTAATTTCATTTTGAGCCGAGACAAACTCAAAATATATCTATTATAGCTATGATACTTCCAAAATCTCCCTTGAATAGAATCGGAAGTGGAAGCAGTCCAAAAGCCGTTAGGCTAAGGTTAAACTTACGCTACTGCGTAAGCTGGACGATAGTTACTGTTATTAGCAGTTATGTTTTTGAAGGTTTGTCTAACGGAAGTCCTTCACATCCGACATGCAGCCATAAGCTAAAACTACTCCTGTCGAAGCCATGTCGACCCCACAGAAAATAGATAGAAATTATATCTTAATTTCAAAAAATAAACAAATAAGTAGAAAAAATATTTAGAGTATTAGATTTCAGTGATAGGTTCACCAAAATAGTATCCTTGAAATTCATCTATCCCAAGGTTGTTACATATGTCAAATATTTGTTTAGAGTGTACAAACTCTGCTATAGTTATTATATTTAACTCTTTTGCAAAAGTAATAATAGTCTTAACTATTTTAAGTGCATCTTTATTAGTATCTAAATTTTTTATTAAAGAGCCATCAATTTTTAAATAATCAGGTCGTAAATGCATCATATAAGAAAAGTTTGAGTATCCAGTTCCAAAATCATCTATGGCAATTTTTGCTCCAGTACTTTGAATATATTTTATAAATTCAGCAACTTCAGGGATACTATATAGGTCTTCAGATTCTACTAATTCAAAGATAATTTTTTCTTTATCTTCGTATTGATTGAGTTGTTGTTTAATATAATTGATAGTATCATCATTTAAGATATCTTGTGCAATTAGATTTATACTAAAGCAGACTTTTTTATTTTTGAAGATTTCAAATGTTTTTTGAACTACACGTTGTGTGATTTGAGTATAGTATTTTGTTTTTTTAGAAATTTCTAAAAAAACGTAAGGAGACAGTATATCTTTGCCGTATTGCATTCGTACAAGTGCTTCATATTTTACTATCTTTTTTTCTTTATTTACTATGGGTTGGTTGTACACAAGGATATCATCATTGTATAAAGCCTTTTTAATTTGACCGATTATTTTAAGTTTGTTTTTTTGCTTATTTATGGTATCAAGTTTTTCTGAGTATATTATATAATCTTTATGAGTAGCACTTGCTTGAGAAAGAGCGATATCAGCTTTAGCAAGTCTATTGCCTTTATTAAAACATATACCTGCATATATAGCAACGCTTATCTCAAAATTTGAATCTTTATCATAAAATTGAGTATTTTCTACCTTTTTAGTAATATCCTTAATTAAGTGTTCAAAATCTTTTTTTAAGATATTTTGACTGTTTATTAGAGCAAATTCATCATTACCAATTCTATATAAACGTATATTTTTTCCAGATAACATTTTAAATAGTAACTGGGCTAATTCTTTTAATATAAAGTTACCGTTGATAAAGCCAAAAACATCATTTATATTTTTGAATGAACGAATATTTATAATAGCGATAAAAGCTTCTTTGTTTTGTGCTATATCGTAAATAAGAGCTGTTCTATTGGCAATATTTGTAAGTTTATCTGTATAGAGCTGTTTTATTAGTTCTTGTGATTTGTTTTGATTTTCTTTTTCAAGTTTTTTAAGTTCACTAATATTTTGAACAGTACCACTTATAATAAGGGGCTCTTCCAGCTTACTATATTGTACAATTTGTGAAGTAGATTCAACATCTAGCATTGTACTATCATTTAGAATTATAGAGTATTGAAATGCTATTCTTTCTTTTGTTTGAAGTGCTTCTTGAAGTTTATTTTTAATTAATTCTTTATCTTTAGGATGTACAAATGCGAGAAAATTTTCAAGTGAAGGAGTGAAAGAATTTTTATCAACTTTAAATAATCTATAATGTTCATCTGACCATTCCAAAGTTTCTGCCTTAATATCGTAGAGATAACTTCCTATTTGGGCAGTTCTTTGTGCATCATTTAGTGTATCTATAGTTCTTTGTAGCTTTTTGTTTATTGTATTTGGAAAATATTTTACGATAAAAAATATAATTAAAGTTATGATACTAAATATAAAAAGATGTTTTATAAAAATTTTGAAAAATTCTTTGTAATATATGTGCATATCATCTAATGTAAAAATATAAGCAATTACGTTACCATTAAAATCTACAATTGGATAACGATATAAAAAGTATGGACTATTTGTAGTTGATATCTTTTGAATATCTTTATTAAAGTTAAGAGATTTTATAATGTTTGGTGAGATACTACTTGTTCTATCTGCAAAAATATATTTTCCTACAGTCTTTTTATTTTTCATAAATTCTTGATAGTATTTATTTGATAAAGACCTTGTAGCTTCTTTTGTATATATTAAAAATGCATCATGATGAGTATCTTTTTTTATGCTTTTAGTAAGCCAGTCTAGTTTTTTTCCTATGGAAAGGCCACCTAGCATTTTTTTATTTTCATCTATTATTGGATATGTGGTACGAATACCAGCATAAGTTTTACATATAAGAGTATGGGTGCTAGTCTGAAATGAGGATGTTATCCACTTAATATCTAAACGAGAATCAGAGACATCTGTACCAATTGACTTAAAGTCTGAAAAATTTACAAAAGAGATTGCTGGAGGTTTAAAAAAATGTATTTCATGAATATACTGTTTTTTTGAAATTTCTTTCCATATTGGATTGATATGATTTTTTAATAATGTTGGATTATTGTACTTATAAGCATCTAAAACACTCTTGTCTTTTGAAAGAAAACTAGCAATTGTTTTAAGTGTTAATTTTTGAGACTCCAATGTAATTTGTATTGCATGTGTATCGTTAAGAAAGTTTCTTTTTGTAGCCTCTTTATAACCTATATAAAATGAAGATATTTCTATTATGATAAAAAAGATTAGTAGAGATAAAAGTATATAGATTAAAGGCTTTTTTTGAAACACATTTGCTCCTTATCTTTCTATCCTATTCTAACATAGTATTTTAGATAATCAAAGTGTTAGTTGTAAAAATTATATTTATATATGTAAATATTAGCTTAATTTATCTTTGCATATAGTATACTTCATAGAAATATTTAAATGAATAGTTATAATTGGGAGAAGTTTTATGATTAAATTGGTTGTATATTGTTTGATAGGAGTATTTTTTATAGGTTGTGCTTCAACAAAAACTGATGAAGTAGTATATCAGGAGTATAAGCCTAAAAAAAGTATTGTTAATACTCAAGTACATATTGAAAAGAAAAAGGTATCTTTAGTAAAAAATATAACAATTAGTGGAAGCATAAAAGGAGAAGTAGTAAACGTAGTAAAAGTAAATACTCTTTGGAAATATGAAGTTAAGAGTGAAGATACAAGCAATTATAAACTATCTTATGCAAAATTTACTAGTCCAAATAGAGTCGCAAAAAAAGGTGATTTTGTCTATGCAGTTATTAAAAATGATATATTGAAAGAGTTATATTTGATAAAAAAAGCTAATTTTAAAACGAAAAATATTAATAAAATTTATAAAAAGAAAAAGAGTGTTAAAGTAAAAGCAGTAAAAAGGGTAAAAAAACATCAAATGATAGGTATTCCTACTGTTGAATCAATATCTTTAGATTAAATGTTAACCGTCTGTTATCTTTAATCTATTATAATTTTACCAAGCAAAATTCATATTTTCTACTTGAGAATATAAAAAGAGTAATTTTTAAAAGTTTGCCAAGCCTTTTATTAATCTACTTTTTTTAACCTAATAGTAAACGTAGCTCCATCATAACAGTTTTTAGCAACTAAAATACCTCCCATACTTTTTTCAATAATTAACTTTGACATATATAGTCCAATTCCTGTTCCTCCCATATCTTCTCTAGTTGTGAAATATGGTTGAAAAACTTTTTCTATTGGATCTGCTTCTATGCCTCCTGCATTATCACTTATAGAAAGATATGTAAAATTATCACTATTTATAATAGTTATTCCTATTTTGGGATTAACTATTTTTTTAGCAACTAAAATATTTTTTGCATTTGTGATAATATTGAGTAAAACTTGTTCAAATTCATTTTTATGCCCATATATTTTAGTCTCTTTTGGAATCTCTACATGTAAAGATATATTTTCATTTTTTATAGTAGAGCCTATAATATTCATTACAGAACTAACAGCTTCACTAGCAAGGAACTCTTTTTTTTCACGAGAAGGCATAAAAAATTCTCTAAAATCATCTATTGTTTTTGACATATATTCCAAAAGGTGTTCAGCTTCACTACTTTTTTTACTCATTGTATCGATATCTAATTTTCCAAAAGTGTAGCTAAATTTTAGTGTCATCATGATGGCTGAAAGCTCTGATAGTGGTTGTCTCCATTGGTGGGCTATGTTGCTTATCATCTCACCTAAAGCTATAAATTTTGATTTTTCAATAAGGAGTTGTTCCTGCTCTCTACTTTTTTGCACTTCATTTTTTACTCGCTGAGCAAGTTCTCTATTTAGTTTTTTAAGCTCTTCTTTTTTTTGATTTACTTGTATATTCTTGTTTTTTAGAACTATCTCTATTTGTCTTCCAAAAAATACTGCAAAAGAACTAGCAATAACTGAAAATAGCAAAAATAAAAATATAGCAGAAGTTATTTCCATTTCTACATTTGTTTCGAGAGATTTCTTTTTTATCTCTATCTCTTTATTGATTCCATCAAGATATGCTCCAGCACCTATAATCCAATCCCAATGAGGATATAGTCTAAAGTATGATACTTTTGGTCTAACTAAATCTGAATCTAATTTTTTATACATATAATCAACAAAAGCATAGCCATATATACCTATCTCTTGTAGAAACTCTTTTCGAAATTTTTTCCCATTTGCATCTTTATATTCTGTTGATATATATTTACCCTCAAGGTCACTTCTATTGGCATTTACTAACATCTTGGCAAATTTATCTCCACCACCAAAATTTTCTATTTTATAGATAATTAGATAGTTGTTTTTATCATTCCCAAATCGTATAGTTCTTATCCAGTCTTTTAACTCTTCTTTATATTTTTCTTCATCATATTTTGGATTTATAGCTCTTTTAAATCTAATAAGTTTTATTATTGAATCAACTTCTCGTTTTATAAGTTTTCTTTGAGATACAACATAAGCATCTTTTATCTCTTTTATCTCTCTGTCTAAAGTTTGGTATTGTCTAGTTATAAAATAGTAACCACTAAAAATCATAAGTGTAGCTATCATAAATATACCTGCAAATATAATAGCTGTAGATATATTATCTTCTTTTATAATTTTCAATACAAACCTTTTTTTAAAAATTATTATACTATTATATACTAATAATTACACTCTTACCATATATTAAATTTTGGTTAGAGAAATTTTTACTTAATTTTACTTAGTAACTGACCTTACGCACTAATGATACCCTGAGTGGTTTTTGTAGCATTTGAGTAC
>CAZBPU010000006.1:0-31025 GCA_964493845.1 uncultured Sulfurospirillum sp. | reverse complement strand
ATAGACGAAGTAGAAATCTACAACATCGCTTTGGATGACAGAGCTGTAAACGACATATATAACTTTGAAAGAGACAATAAAAACTATGATGGAACAGACAGACCACAATCTTTATGTGGTGTAGATTTACAAGTACTCAAAACAGCTTCACCAAGTAGTTTAGTTGGTGCAGAACACAATCTAACATATACTATAAAAGTAAAAAATCTTTCAGCAGAACCAGTAACAGAAGGCTTTGTACTAAGAGATAATTTACCAACAGAAGTAGAACTGATAAGTGATGAAAGATCTGTAAATTGGTCAGGTTGTAGTGGAGACCAAAATATAACTTGTACTTTTCCCATAGGAACAATACTAGATTACAATCAAGAAGAAACAGTAACCTTACATGTAAAAACAAAAAATCTTGATAAAGTCGACATTTCAAATACAGCAACAGCAACAGCCGTACAACCAGATACAAACCTAGTCAATAATTCAAGTACGGCTAACAATAGAATCATAGGAACAGACCTAAAAATCACAAAAATAGCTATACCAGAAAGTCCAAATGCTAACGAATTTTTTATATATAAAGTAAAAGTAGAAAACATAAGTACCCTTACTGATGCTAAAGATATAGTTATGACTGATTCATATGATAGTAGATTGACATATGATTCTATAACTACATCATCAACAAATGAAAGCAACATATCTGCAAACTGTTCTGCTGATATCAACAACCGTATTATAACTTGTGATGGATTTGATTTATCAATAGGTAAATATATTGAATTTGATGTCACAATGCTTTCACAAAATGAAGAGATAGGATTAGAAAATAACTCAAGCGTTACAAGCAGAACATTAGATACTGACTTATCAAACAACATATCAAATATAGTCATAGATACAAATACTTCTGCATTAGGTAACAATATAATTGATCTTCAGGAGAGAGACTTTAGAAATGATAGTAGCGTAAACAAGTACGGAAATATTGCAACTATTGGTAATACTGTACTAACAACTACTGATTCATCAGGAAGACTCATTGATATTAACTCAACTTACGTACAAAACTCATCAGCAAGATTAGATATTATTGACCCTATAAATAATGGTGAAGACAATATTACTATAGAATATGCTGGACTATTTTGGGGTGGACATATACATGGAACAAACCTTGATGACAATGGTACAGATGTTAGATTTGAAGAAGTTACATTTGTAACACCTGATGGAAACCATACAATAACAGCGAATAAAGAAGCAAATGCAACTAATAGAGTTGGATATTATCACTTTAAAAAAGGTGCAGATGAAAACAATGTTACAGGAAACTATAGGATTTTTTATGGAGCAAAAGCAGATATAACTTCTATAATAAGAGCATTAAATAACAGTGGAAATCTAGAAGGAAATTATGCTGTAGCCAATATGAAAGTATCAGATGGTGTAGATACGCTAAATGCCTTTACTCCTTCAGCAAATGGATGGCAACCAAGAGATTATGGTCATTTTGGTGGATGGAGTATGATTGTATCTTACTCTGTTAACCATAGATACCATAGAGAAGTAAGATTTAAAAATCTAGCATCTTTTAGTGGATTTAGAATCATGGCACCTAAAAATGATGGTGACAATATAACTGTAAAAATACCTATACAAGACTTTATAACACCACTATCTGGTAACATAGAGTCATCTTTATTCTCTTTTATCCAAGGGGGAGATGAAAAGGTAGCTTTAGAACATATGTCAGTTGAAGATAAAAATAATATAGCAAATGATGTTATAGAAGATACAAATGATATTAATAGTATTTTTAATAGTACTATTACACTAAAAGACATAACAGGAAGTGATATAACAAAAAATCCAGATGTCATCTACAATGTAGGAACAGATATAGATCAATTTAATCTTGATAGTGAATATGACTCAGATGGAAATTGTATAAATGGAGATGGTAGACCTTGTTATCTTTCAAATAGACAAAATGCAACAGAAGTTGCAATTACTGTTCAACAAGAAGGTACCACTAGTGAACAAGCTTTTGCACAGATGATGTCAATGTCAACACAAATCTTTGCCCCTGATTTTATAGACTCTTATAAAGAGTGTTTTAAGCTAAAAGAACCTTTAAATCCTAGGGCTGGATGGGTATCTTGTGATGAAGATTTACCACTTCTTAGAAGAGGTGACATAATGAAATATAGAATAACTGCTATAAACACAGGTGATGATTACGCCAAAGATGTATACATAGTTGATGAGTTACCAATAGAAGTAAATTATGAAGATAATAGCTCACTAGTTACATATATAACTGAGTTTAACGACCCAGATGCAAACCAAACATGTTCTAGTCCTAACTACAACTATGATGAAAATATTAGAACTTCTTGTAGTGATTGGCTAAAAGATCAAGTTGATGGAAATATTACTTCACCATATGTTATACCAAGTGACATGATTGATAATAGCTATAATGGTTTAGAAGTTAGTGGAGATAAGAAAATATTAAAATTCACTTTCCCTACATTTCCTAAAAATCACTCGGCTTGGATAGAGTTTAATACAACTGTAAATGGACTTGCAGGACTAGGAAATACTATTCAAAACAAAATATCAATAACATTTACAAATCCAACACTAGATGACTTTGGTTATATAGATAGTGAAGCTACTCAAGTTTCACTACCAGTAGTATCTAGCCCAATCAACTTTAAATGGGAGAATATCCATATTTTAGTAAAAGATAAAGGTAGAGATACAGTAGGAGCAAAAGTAGTAAATGAACCTTTTGATTTAAATGTAACTCTTAGTGGTATTAGTGATTTAGATACTGATGAAAATACGACTATAAGATTAAATGCATTGAATATTATAGACCAATACAATGGTTTAACAAAAGATATATATGCAACCATAAATGATGCAAATACTTCTTTAGGTGATATTAATTCTATCCATTGGTTTACTACAGCTACAAAATATGACCGTGCCTCTAAAGAATTAGGCTTTGATATGAATATATCTGTACATGATGGAAACTATACAGCATCTAGAAGGTATCCTCAAGATTTTGATGCTAGCTTACCATATGCAGGTGATGTTTTCACAACAAGACCTGCATCTTTTGCAATCGCTCTATCAGGAGGTACAACTTCAGGAGCATATAATATACTCAATGCAGGAGAATCAAACATATCTATAAATGTAACAGCACCAGATATAAACAATGCAACATCATTGAACTATAACGCAAGTTTATCACAAGGAGCAGGACTTAGTATAGACCTAGACAATAATTTTTCAACAAATCCTGCATGTATCAATCAAAATGATTTAAATATAACAGATGCAAACTTTATTAATGGTATAACAAACGTTTCAAATATCAAATATAATGAAGTAGGTGTTATAAAACTTTTACTTAAAGATAGTAATTGGACAGCTAGAGATTCTATGGTAGGTGACTGTAATACAACCTCTACAGGAGACAACAATAGTAGTGATGCAGATGGATTGATAAGCTGTAGTGTCGATGGTAACTCAACATCTGTTGTTTATAAACCAGATCACTTTTCTTTTGTAGGAACTACTGTAACAGATTATAACAACTTTACTTATATGGTTGAAAACCCTATAGTGGACCCTATATTTGCAACCATAACTACAACTATTGAGTCTAGAAATGCCGATGATAATAAAACAAACTTCTTTTCAGATACATGTTTTGCAAATGATGTAAATATATCAATACTATATAATAGTACAAGTAAAGATTTAAGTACACTTAAAATAAGTAGTGCAAATGAAAATAACTTATCTATTATTAGTACAGATACAAATATAAATACATCAGACAATTTATCATCAATAGCTTTTAATAATGATTTCTTATCTGGTGGTTCTAATATAACTATAAGGGTTGCAATAGATAGAAATCAAACACAACCTCAACAACCAGTTTTATTAGATCCTCAAGATATAAATGGCTCAATAAATAACTATCTTGGAATTACCAATGCTGATGTATCTAGTGCAAATGGAACTGATATAGCTACAACAAATAACTTACACTTTTATTATGGTAGAGTTCATGCTCCAGATTACCGTTTTGCGGGAGATACAGGAAATGCAAAGATATATTATGAAGTCTATTGTAATGACTGTAACAATAGTCAATATAACATAAGTGGTAATGAAAGTTTAGATAGTATAAATTGGTATATAAATACTCTTCATTCTCAAGTCATAGATGGAAATGTATCACTGTATAAATCACTTGATAGTGTAACATTTAATGCCACTCATGATATAACTACCAAATCCACAAATGTTGTAAATGGTGTAGAAACCATACAAGTAACAGCACCGTCTCTTCCATATAAAGACAAAATAGAGATGAATTCAACATCTTGGACAACTTTTAACCCTAACTCATTTTTATTAGAATTTCAAGATGAACAAAAAGATTGGGCAGGTCAGGGAGAGCTAGGACATATCATCGATACAAATGTATCTAAAAGATCAAATAGAAGGTTAGAATGGTAATGAAAAAAGCGGCTTCTCTAATAGAGCTTGTAATTGCAATAGTTATTATGGGAATAGCCGTTATGACTCTGCCTATGATGCTAGCTCAAACTCAAAAAAACAATGAATTTACCCTTCAACAAGAAGTACTCTTAGCAGCTAGAACAAAAATAGGAGATATATTAACTTACAGATGGGATAAAAACTCATTAGTTGATGATAGAATAGTTGTTTTACAAGTTACAAATGGGGATACTGAATTAGACCCAAATAATAACAACAGAAGAGTAGGACATATCTTTGGAAATAAAAGAAGAAAATTCTCTTTTGAAAATAATGCTTCTACGGTATTTGGGGATGCAAACATAACAGATATAGATGATTTTAATGGAGTATCTTCTGGATTGACTCTTGTAAAAGCAAATTTAGATTATCGTTTTACTGATATAAATATGACAACAACCGTACAGTATGTATCTGATAACACTAACTATAGTGACCAAAATATAAGTTATACATTTCCCACAACTCCAATAGGTGCTGGTTCAACTAATATAAAAATGATAACATTAGAAACTGTAGCTTCTGGGGTCACCTTTACACTAAGAGCTTACTCAGCAAATATTGGAGAAAGTGAATTTTTGAGGAGAGATTACTAATGTTTAAAAGAGCTGCATTTACAATGATTGAACTAGTAATGGTTATAGTAGTTATGGGAATTGTAGCCTCAATTGGCTCTGATATCATAGTAAATTTATATGAAAATTATATAAAAACAAGAGCTATTAACAGACTTCAAACTCAAAGTGAATTAGTTTTAAACCAAATTGCAAAAAGATTAGAATCAAGAGTAAAAGATAGTGTTATAGCAAGACAATCTGGATCTGCAAACTTTTTAAATTATGTAACACTTACTGATGCAAATGATTCTTATCAAATCCTAGAGTGGATTGGTAAAGATACAGAAAGTTTTAACGGTATAAAAAATCCTGGTTGGAGTGGTTTTATAGACTTAGATAATCCACAATCCGCAAACCCAAATCTTAAAACAATAGGAAGTGAGCTCAATACAACTAACGCTATTATAAAAGCTTTATCAAATAATCAAGTTTCTCTTTTACAAGGTGATGGACTACAAAAACCAGCAATTATTTTTAAAGGAAACTCTATATTTAATCTTGATGACTTTGGATGGAATGGGGTTGATGGAAACTATACACATAAAGTATCTTATACAGCAGGTTCTAATGATATTCTTAATTTTGAAGAAGCCAATAAACCCACTGAAATTTTTGAACAGTACGATTTAGCTTGGAGTGCATACGCTATAGTTCCAGAAGGAAATCAAAATGATTTTAATCTTACTCTCCACTACAATTACCAACCTTGGGAAAATGAAAGATATGACCAAAATACTACTTCTAAATCTGTTTTAATAGAGCATGCTAGTACATTTAAATTTACTAAAATTGGTGATACTATAAGATTAAAATTATGTATACATGATAATAACCGAAGTGGAAATTATGATTTTGCATTTTGTAAAGAAAAGGTGGTTTACTAATGAGAAAAGGATTTTCTTTACTAACAGCAATCCTATTTTTGGTATTAGTAGCTACTATATCAGTTTTAGCATTAAGTTTATCTACACAATCTGCAAAACAAACTACTGATATATTTTTAAAAACTCAAGCAGAAGTACTAGCTAAAAGCTCTACTGAGTATGCTTTATTAGCTATCAGTGGGCATGATTATAGTGTAGATTGCCTAGAAAATATCAATGCAACATATAATAATATGTTTGATATAAATATATCTATTCAATACATAGGCAATGGTTTACCTATTGGATGTCCACAACTTGGAGGTAACATAATTACAAGTGATTCAAATAGAACAGTTATTATTGATACTATAGTAAGTTCACAAGCATCCATAACTACTGAACCTATAAGGATACATAGAAGAACTATACAAAAACCATAATTAAACTTAAATAACAGATTATTATAGCATAACAATAACAATAAATGGTATTTTTTATTTTTATGTTACTTAGCCTTTTTATTTAAGCTTCATTTCGTTATACTTTCTCTATAAACCCCTATGTTTAGGGATACAAAGGAGATAAGATGAATTTAAGTATCGTAGGAAAGCAGTTAGAATTAACTGACGCAATCAAAGCTCATGTAGAGAGTGGCAAAGATTCATTAACTAAGTATAATTTAGACATAATTTCAACTAGAGTTGTGCTTTCAGCAGATGAAAAAAATGGTAAAAAAGGCTTTAGTGCAGAATTTGCTATAAATCTTGCTCATATGAACACTGTAGTAATCAAACAAAAAGATAAAGATCTTTATGCTGCGATAGATTTAGCAATAGAAAGAGCCAAAAAAGTTCTTAGACGTCATCATGATAAAATTACAAATTATAAAGTAAAAGAGGAACTAGAAGTAGAAACTGAAGCTTTTGATGATGCTGATGAGATTATTCCAACGAGATTAGATAGTTATAAACCTATTGAAATTGAAGAAGCATTAAATGAACTCAAAGAGAGTGGAAAACAGTTCTTTGTTTTTATGGATATGGATGATAAAATGCGTATTATATACAAGAGAGCCGATAGCAAATACGGCCTTTACTAATATCTACAGGGGGAGCTACTAAAGCTTCCCTAACCTCTTCTTAGCCTCAACTAAAATATCCTCTTCCATATCATAAAACTCGAACTTTTGACCACTTTGTCTAAGGCCACCTAAAACATCTCCACCTTTTCTATACTTCAAATCAAGCTCTGCTATATCAAAACCACTATTTGTTTTTGAAAATTCACTCAATCTATCTGATTTATTTTGATTTGTATATAAAAAGCAATACCCTTTTAGTCCTGTTCTGCTCACTCTTCCTCTTAACTGATGTAAAGTTGCAAGACCTAGTCTTTCTGCCCCTACTATGACTATAGTAGATAGCTTTGGTAGTGAAATTCCTACTTCTACTAATGTTGTAGCGATAAGTATACTTCCTTTATCTCTAAAATTTTCCAAAACTTCTTCTTTGTTTTTATCAGCACCAAAAGTTACATATACATCTTTATAATTTTTTTCCCAATATCCTCTGGCCTCTTCGATAGAACTATACTCTATCGTCTCACTCTCTTCTACTAAAGGATATATTACTATAACTTGTCTGCCCTCTTCTACTTCACTTTTTATATGCTCTGTTAAATTTTTAAAATCTACTTTTCTTATGATTTTTGTATCAATATCTTTTTTAAAAGGTGTTTGCTTAATAAAAGAAAAATCTACCAAAGAAGACTGAATCATACTCATAGTTCTAGGAATTGGGGTAGCTGAAAACTGTAAAAAATGAGGATGTTTATCCTCTTTTATAGATAGTTGATTTATGAGTTCTCTCTGCTTTGTTCCAAATCTATGTTGCTCATCTACCATAACCAAATCAAACTCAGGCAGTTTTCTATACAGTAAAGCATGAGTACCTATTATAAAATCATATTGGTTCAAATCATCTTTTTTTGAAGTTGCACTTACTACCAAAGCACTCTTTACATGTAGAGGTAAAAACTTCTTAGCTTCTTCAAAAAGCTGATTTGCAAGTATAGTTGTAGGTGCCATCAAAACAGCCCTTTTAGGAAAACACATTATAACTGATGCCAAAATAACTATAGTCTTTCCACTTCCAACATCTCCCATCACAATTCTTCTTGCAGATTTATGGGAGTTAAAATCTTTTTTTATATCTTTTATTGCAGATTTTTGGTCTTCTGTAAGTTCAAATGGCAATGCTTTCACAAAGTCACTTTCATCTGAACTCAATCTATTTTTAGATTCAAAATCTATCTTTTTTTTGTTTAATGTTCTTATATAATTATATATTTCAATAAACTTCATAACACGTAAAGATTTTTCATCTATAGATTTACTTTTATGAAGTTGCATCACTATATCTACTTCTTCATCACTAAGCCCTTCTTCTTTTAAAGACTTATTTGTAAGATACTGATTTACTAAAGCTATCATCGTTCTATTTTGTAAAACTGTTTTATACTTAGGAACTATTGTATTTATTTGTGTTACTATCATAGGTTGAATGATAGAGAGTTTTCCAACTTGCCACTCTATTTTCCCTCTTATATATAAACTCTCCCCTACTTTAAAAAGTCCTCGATGATAAGCTCTAGGATTAAAAATAACTCCACCTATCTCTTCATCCCAAGTTTCACAAAAAAATCTCAAACTTAAAACTCTTGATAAGTTAGAGCGAATAACCTTTACTTGTATGGTATTTATCTCATTTAATATAGGTGTTTTATTTATGTAGGTATTTTCAAAAGATTTTGGGATAAGTAGTGCTAAATCAAGTAGATTACTTACCCCTAGACGTTTTAGTTTATCACTATTTTTTTGCATCAGTTACAATAGAAAAACTTAGATTGTTTATCTCATCGTGTTGTTTTATAAATGCATTTAAATCTTCTAATTTAAGTGCTTCAATTTTTTCTAACTCAGCTTTAGAGTGCCCCAACTCAAACCCACGATAGTACTCAGTAAATGCACTACTTAATCTTTGTGAAAGAGTTTCATTTCTCAATGGTTCACTTCCAAGAAGAAATCTCTTGGCTTGGTCAAGCTCTTCTTTTGTGACACCGCTCTCAACAAATCTTTTAATTTCTGATTTAACTAACTCTCTAGCCTCTTCTAAATTCTCATTTTTTGTTTGAAGATGTCCTGAAAAGTAAGAGTTTGAACGGTTTATACTTGTTCTTGCATAAGCACTATAAGCGAGTCCTCTTTTTACTCTTATCTCTTCCATCAAACGACTACCAAAACCACTTGCACCCAAGATAAAACTAGCTACTCTTGATTTATAAATCTCTTTACTATCACTTTGTAAGTTATATGGTGCTCCAAAATAAATATAAGCTTGTTTAGTATCTTTTACTACTACTTTTTCTTGAATTTGTTCATTTACTTTATAATGCTTTAGTTCTCTCTTAGCTCCAACTTGTACATCTTTTAAAAGCTCTTTAAGACTAGATTTTGCTTCATCTATACTAATATCGCCACCAATAACAACTATCATATTACTAAGGTCTATATGGCTCTTATAAAACTCTTCTACATCTTTAAGTTTCAAGTCTTTTATACTTTTTTCATTTCCACTAAAAGAGTGCTCTAAAGGTGTACCTTTAAATATAATCTTTTTCAGATTTAAATTTGCTATATAGTCAAAATCACTCTTTTTAGAAGAGAGTCCACCAAGAGTAAGCTGTTGAATCTTATCAAAACTACTGTCACTAAAATTTGGGTCTTCTAATAACTCTTTTAACATAGAAAGACCAAAATCAAACTGCTCTTTTAAAGAAGATAACTCAAATACAAAAGTTTCAGTTCCTGCATGAGCATTTAAACTCACAGCACGACTCTCTAACTCATCTGCAAATACAATAGCACCTTTTTGTTTTGTTCCTTCTCCAAGCATACTTGCTGCAAATCTCACAATACCATACTTATCTTTATCTTGTAGGCTTCCTGCATTAGTAATAACTAACTGCAAAGAGACTATAGGCAAAGCACTATTTTGCTCATAAACTATAGGTACTTCTACACCTTTTATATTAATCTTATCTACTACTCCACTCACTAATGCTCCTTGCAAAAATATCAAAATTGTTAAAAAATACTTCATTAAAACCTCTCTAGTATGTTATATGCTGTATCACGTTTTGCTGGATACTCACCTATATCTTTTATAAGTTTTATCATCTCTTCTTGATTCATCTGGTTTGTTACTCCTGCTGCTGAGACTACATTTTCTTCCATCATAGTACTACCAAGGTCATTTGCTCCAAACTTTAGAGCCAACTGTCCAACATAGCTTCCTTGCGTTACCCAAGAAGATTGTATATTTTTAAAGTTATCCAAATATAGACGGCTAACTGCTAAAAGTCTCAAATAGCGATTTGACGACTGTTTTTTCAAATCTGGAATCTCTTTAATCAACTCAGTAAATGAAGATTGAAAACTCCACATTATATAAGCTCTAAAACCGCCTGTTTCATCTTGTAAGTCTCTTATAAGCTCCCAATGCTCTATTATCTCTTCATCAGTTTCAACTGTCCCAAACATCATAGTTGCTGTACTTTTCATACCAATTTTATGAGCTTGACGGTGAACTTCTATCCAATCTTTTGAACTCAATTTTTTAGGGGCTATGATATCACGAACCCTATCACTAAGTATCTCCGCTCCAGCTCCAGGAATCGAAAACATACCTTTTGCTTGAAGCCTTTGAAGAACCTCTTTATAACTTATCTTTGAAATCTTAGCAATATAATCAATCTCAATAGCAGAAAATCCATGTATATCGATAGTAGGATAGTTTTTTGCAATCCACTCAACTAACTCTTCATACCACTCAATTTTTAGTTTTGGATGAACTCCACCTTGAAAAAGTATCTGTGTTCCGCCTATGGCTATAAGCTCTTCTATCTTGCTTCCTATATGCTCATAACTAAGCACATAAGCATCTTCTTCTTTAGCATGTCGATAAAAAGCACAAAACTTACAATCAACCCAACATACATTGGTATAGTTTATATTTCTATCAACTACAAATGTTGTTACTTTTTTAGGATGAAGCTCAAACTTTCTTTCACTAGCCATCTTCCCAAGCTCATGTAAACTTGCATTTTTTATTAGATCAAGTGCTTCTGAATTTGTCATTCTACTCATAAAATCTCTCTTTATTAATATTAATGTATTATACATAAAGAAAGTTAAACAAAAGAAAAATATTTCAAATTGAGATATAATACATTTTTATTTAAAAGGATTTATATGCTTGATTTTGAAACAATACTACTATTTATAACTGCATCTTCTCTATTGGCACTTGCCCCTGGTCCTGATAATCTATTTGTATTAACTCAATCTATGAGTAGAGGTGCTAAAGATGGGATACTTATAACCTTAGGACTATGTAGTGGACTTGTTTTTCATACAACGGCTGTTGCACTTGGTGTTGCTGCAATTTTTCAAACTTCTATTACTGCTTTTAATATACTAAAATTCATAGGTGCTGGTTATCTTCTGTATCTTGCTTATCTATCATTTAAATCAAACTCAAAAACTAAACTAAATACTAAAAAAAATAGCCTCTCTCCTTTTAAATTATACAAAAGAGGAGTGATTATGAATATAACCAATCCTAAAGTTTCTATCTTTTTTCTAGCTTTTTTACCTCAATTTACAAATCCACAAAATGGGAATGTTACTATACAAATATTTATTTTAGGAGCTCTTTTTATGCTTTGTGCTTTAGTAGTTTTTAGTTCCATTGCTCTAGTTGCTGGAAAACTAGGAAACTGGTTTAATCACTCACCAAATGCAGAAAATATTTTAAATAAACTAGCAGGAACTGTTTTTGCAGGACTTGCAATCAAATTAGCACTAAGTGAGAGATAAATGAAAATTATTAGATTTTTAGCAATTGTACTATCATTAACTATTGGTGTACTCGTTATAGAGTATGTTTTAAACTATCTTTTTACATAACTAACCTCATCTTAAGTGGTTATAAATTTATCATATAGTTAAGTTAAAATCTCTACATGTAAACAAAGGAGAACAGATGCGTATTGGACTTTTTATACCATGTTTTATGAACGAACTCTACCCTGAAGCCTCAATGGCTACTCTAAAAGTTTTAGAAAACTTAGGATTAGATGTAGAATACCCAACAAATCAAACTTGCTGTGGACAACCAATGGCAAATACAGGTTGTGCTCATGAAGCAGGAGAGTTAGCTAAAAGATTTTTAAAAATCTTTAAAGATTATGATTATATAGTTGCTCCTAGTGGTAGTTGTGTTGCAATGGTTAGAGAGAACTATGCACAGTTTTTAGAAGGAGAAGATGGATTTGAACACTTAAAAACTCACACTTATGAGTTAGTAGAGTTCCTTCATGATGTGATAAAACCAACTAATATGAATGCAAGTTTTCCTTATAAAGTAGGCATACATAACTCTTGTCATGGTCATCGTGAACTTGGTATGGCTAGCATGAGTGAGAGAAATCTTCCAGCATTTTCAAAAATACAAAAGATACTTGAACTTGTAGATGATATAGAGTTTGTAACACTTAAAAGAAATGATGAGTGTTGTGGATTTGGCGGAACTTTTTGTGTAAGTGAAGATGCAATGAGTGCTGCCATGGGAATCGATAGAGTAAATGACCATCTAAATGCAGGTGCCCAGATTATGACTGGTATTGATATGTCATGCCTTATGCATATGCAAGGTATTATAGATAGAAAAAAACTACCTATAAAAACAATGCATATAGCACAAATTTTAGCAGGAGAACAGTAATGGGACATCCTGAAAAAGCAGCAAAGTTTATAGCTGATAATGAGAGAATGCATTGGCATGATAAGGCTTTGTGGTTTGTAAGACAAAAGAGAGATATTGCAGCTCATGGATTAGATGAGTGGGAAGAGTTAAGAAGAGTAGCAAGTGAAATCAAAACCCACACTATAGATAAACTTGATTTTTATCTTGAAGAGTTTGAAAAAAACGCAAAAGAAAAAGGTATTCAAGTTCATTGGGCAAAAGATGCAAAAGAACATAATGAGATAGTTTTAAAAATTCTTTTAGCTCGTGGAGCAAAAAAGCTTGTAAAAAGTAAATCAATGCTTACTGAAGAGTGTCATCTCAATCCATTTTTGGAAGAAAATGGTATTGAAGTAATAGATACTGACCTTGGAGAACGTATAGTTCAACTAAGAGATGAAGCCCCATCACACATAGTTCTTCCTGCAATTCATCTAAAAAAAGAAGATGTAGGAAAAACATTTGAAAAGTTTTTAAAAACTGAAAAAGACAACTGTGATCCAACTTACCTCACACGTGCTGCAAGAAAACATTTAAGAGAGAAATTTTTAAATGCAGAAGCTTCATTGACTGGGGTAAATTTTGGTATTGCCCAAACTGGTGGTGTTGTTGTCTGTACAAATGAGGGAAATGCTGATTTAGGAGCATCTCTTCCTAAGCTTCATATAGCAAGTATGGGTATTGAAAAAATAATCCCAAGATTAAAAGACCTTAGTATTTTTACACGATTACTTGCAAGAAGTGCAACAGGTCAGCCCATAACCTCTTATACTTCACACTTTCATGCACCTATCGAAGGTGGAGAGATGCATGTTATCATAGTAGATAATGGGAGAAGTGATATAATTGCAAATGAAGATTTTAAGCAATCACTTCACTGTATACGCTGTGGAGCTTGTATAAATACTTGTCCTGTATATAGAAGAAGTGGTGGTCATAGTTATGGTTATACAATTCCAGGACCGATTGGCTCAACTCTTGGAGCAAGTAAAGATTTAAGAACAAACAAAACTCTTCCTTTTGCATGTACTCTTTGTGCATCTTGCTCTAACGTATGTCCATCTAAAATAAAACTACACAATCAACTATATAAACATAGACAAAGTGTTGTTGCTGCTGGACTTTTAGGTGCAAAAAAACATACTATTCTAAAAGTAGCAACTTGGGTTATGAAACACCCTGCTCTACTTGATTTTACTGGATTGATGGCTAGAAAAATAGTACCAAAACTTCCAAGAAGTATACTCTACTCTAAAGCTAATATTTGGGGAAAAGAGAGAGAACTTCCAAAATTTCCAGAAAATAGTTTTAAAGAGTTATATAAAGCGAGGAAAAAATAATGTCATCACGTGAAGAAATTTTAAATAATATCAAGAAAAATATCCCCTCCTCTACCATAGATTTACCTGAAACAGATATACCTCATATAAAATATGAAAATAAAAATAAAAAATTTTCAACTTCACTAGCTAGTGTTGGGGGAAATGCAGTCTGGCTTGAAGACAATAGTATAGATGAATTTGTAGCAAATAACTATAAAGATGTAAATGTAATCGTCTCTACATATAAAGAATTTACACTTAGTACAAAAGATGCAAACAAATCAAATACTCCTCATCCTTTAGCCAATGTAGACTTAGCTGTCATAAAAGCAGAGTTTGCAGTAGCTGAAAATGGTGCAGTATGGGTGAAAAACCCTGACAATCGTCATCGAGCTTTATACTTTTTAGCAACTCAACTTCTTATCATTGTAGATAAAGAAAATATAGTAGATACTATGCATGAAGCCTATGAAAAAGTAGATTTTAATAAAAAAGGATATGGAACTTTTATAAGTGGTCCATCAAAAACTGCTGATATTGAACAAGCTTTAGTTATAGGTGCTCATGGTCCCACTAACGCTTGCGTACTCTTTGTCTAATCCTTTTTAGTCTCTCAGTTGGTAGCTGGGAGATTACCACTCCGCTAAGTATAATTCCACTTGCTACTAAACCAGAATAAGTAAGCTCTTCATCTAAAATCAAGTATGCTAATATAACTGCAAAAACAGGAATTAAGTTTATATATATTGATGCTTTACTTGCCTCCATACGTCCAAGTGCAAAGTTAAAAAGTCCATATCCACCAATAGTTACAATAACTCCAAGATAAAGAGTCCATAAAAGTGCATCAGACGTTATCTCCATAGTAGTTATATTGTACTCCCATAAAGCAAATGGTAAAAAGAAAATCATACCTGCAAAAGCTTGAATAGCAGTAAGAAATATTGCAGAAAATTTTGAACTAAGATGTCGTATAGATATAGCATATCCAGCTGCCACAACCATAGCAAAAAACTCTAAAGTATTACCCAAAAGAGGGTTACTTGCATGTTGGGTATCTCCAGCACTAATACTAAGCCATATAGCACCACTCACAGCAAGAAGTGAGCCAATTATAACTTTTTTTGTTATAATCTCATTTAATACAATCCCTGCTCCAATAGCAGTAATAAGAGGCATCATAGAGGTTATCATGCCAGCTTGACCTGCACTTGTATGCTCTAGTGCATATGATTCAAACATAAAATACAAACAAGGCTCAAAAAGAACCATTAAACCTATATATTTTATATCTTCACGTGAAAAATCTAACTTTAAAAAGCCTTTTATAAAATACAAAAAACATAAGCTAGCAATAAACATACGCCCAAACATAACAGTCATAGGTCCAATAGGCCCAATTGCAGACTTCATAGCTATAAATGAACTTGCCCAAACAAGCATAGCCGTAAAAAGTGCCCCAATAGCAATAAAATCAATATCTTTTCTAAACAACTTTTCTCTTTTTTGTAGAATTCTATCATAATCTGATATAATAGTATATGAGCATAGTAAAATTAATCTTTTTAGCAATCATTGCAATTATCGTTTTAAATTTTTTTGATAACTCTAGTGAAGAGTTTGATGGAGCAATTATGTTACCAATAGATACAAAAGTAGTTGCATTTGGTGATAGTATTACCTATGGTTATAGAGTGGACAAAGATAAAAACTATCCATCTCAACTTTCACTACTTTTACAAACAGATGTTATAAATGCTGGAGTAAATGGAGAAGTAACAAGTGAAGGCTTAAAACGACTTCCCAAAGTTCTTGAAAAATATAAACCACAAATTCTTATCATTTGTCATGGTGGCAATGATATTATCAGACGTAAAAGTCTATTTAAAGCAAAAGAAAATATAAAACAAATGATAAAACTTGCACGTGAAAAAAATATATTTGTTGTTCTTGTTGGAGTTCCTACAGTAGAAGTTTTAACTCTTTCAACTGCACAAATATATTATGAAATCGCAACAGAACTCAATGTACCACTAGATGATAACTCCTTAGAAAAGGTTTTAGGTGATAGCTACCTAAAAATAGACCAAATTCATCCAAATGAAGAAGGTTATAAAATACTTGCTAATAGCCTTGCTAACCTTATAACCACAAACTATCTACCCTCTGAAACGTTTTAACAGAGCTTTTCCATACTCATCTACAAGAAAAAGTATTTCATCTTCACTCATAGTTATCATTTTATCTTCGCTTGGAACATTATGCTGTAAAACAATGAGTTGCGTACATAACTTATATAACTCATTGGATTCCATCTTAGCCATCTCTTGTAAAACATCATCTGGTAAATTTTCAGCTTTTAATTGATGTAGTGAATTTACACTTGCTAAAAAGTTTTCAATAGTTCTATTCATCTATTTTCCTAATTTCCTAAATTTTTTTTATTATTTTAGCATAAATTAGAATTGAGTATTATCGAAACATAATAAATACTAGATATGTTTCAAAACTACACATTTATAACTTTTTTTATAACTTTTTTAAAAAAAATCTACTTTGCTATGCTAATGCTATTTTGAAATTCTATTATTAAGCTTGAAAAAAATGTTAAGTTATTTTGACATTTAAAATCTACTTAAGGAGACCCTATGAACAAGGAAGCTGCAGAAGCTTATTGGAAAGAGAATATATCACTTATTCTTAAACTACTAGTTGTTTGGTTTGTCGTGTCCTATGGCTGTGGAATCATCTTTATAGATGAATTAAACGCTATTACGTTTGGAGGATTCAAACTAGGATTTTGGTTTGCACAACAAGGTGCTATATATGTTTTCTTGGTTCTTATTTTTGTTTATGCAAAAAAGATGGAAGCACTTGAAGAAAAATACGACATTCACGAATAAAGGGAAATAAAATGGAATTACAAAGTTTAATTTATCTATTTGTTGGTCTATCGTTTGCTCTTTATATCGGTATTGCTATTTGGGCAAGAGCTGGATCAACTAAAGAGTTTTACGTTGCAGGCGGTGGAGTTCACCCTGTACTAAATGGTATGGCAACTGGGGCAGACTGGATGAGTGCTGCTTCTTTTATCTCACTTGCAGGTATCGTATCACTAAAAGGTAGTGATGGTGGTGCTTACTTGATGGGCTGGACTGGTGGTTATGTACTACTTGCAATGCTTTTAGCACCTTATTTGAGAAAATTTGGTAAGTTTACTGTTCCTGACTTTGTTGGTGACAGATACTATTCTGACTTTGCTCGTACTGTGGCAGTTATATGTGTAATCTTTATTTCGTTTACATATGTTGCTGGTCAGATGAGAGGTGTTGGTATCGTTTTTAGTAGATTCTTGCAAGTTGATGTTAACATGGGTATCTACATCGGTATGTTTATTGTATTTATTTATGCTGTTCTAGGCGGTATGAAAGGTGTTACATATACTCAAGTTGCTCAATACTGTGTTATGATTTTTGCATTTACTGTTCCTGCAATCTTTCTTTCACTTCAAGTTACAGAAACTTTTTTACCACAAGTTGGTTTTGGTGGAACTATTCCATTCCAATTTGATGATGGTATAAAAATGATAGATTCCGGTAGTTATCTACTTCATGCACTTGACACTTCTATGACTGATCTTGGTTTTGGAGCGTATACTGTTAGTCATGGTGGTACTTGGAATGTTTTCATGCTAACTACTGCACTTATGCTTGGTACTGCTGGTCTTCCTCACGTTATTGTTAGATTTTTTACAACTCCTACAGTTAAAGGTGCAAGAATTTCAGCTGGTTGGGCTTTAGTGTTTATCGCTATCCTTTATACTCAGATTCCTGCAGTTGCAAGTTTTGCTCGTATCAACCTTATCAAAAACCTACAAAATGTAGACTATGCTAAGTTTGTCGATGGACAAATAGCAGGCAATGATGGTACTTGGTTTAAAAACTGGGAAGCATCAGGACTAATAGGCTGGAATGATAGAAATGGCGATGGTAAAATCCAATTTGCTTCAGGAAAAGCTTTTGAAGGTGGAAAAGGTAAGCCTAAGTATGCCGAAGGAAAAGGTAAAAGTGGTGAGCGTCTAACATCTAACCCTATGCCTATGCATACTGCATCTGCTGAAGATATGAGAGCTAATGGAAAAATAGTAAATGAACTTTATATAGATCGTGATATTATTGTTTTAGCTAATCCAGAAATTGCTGGTCTTCCTAACTGGGTTATTGCTATTATTGCAGCCGGTGGTCTTGCAGCAGCACTTTCAACTGCGGCTGGTCTACTGCTTGTTATATCGACTTCTATTTCACATGACCTTTTAGGAAATGTAATAATGAAAGACCCTGTAACAGGAAAATCAAAAATGAGTGAAAAAGCTGAACTACTTAGTGCTCGTCTTGCCGCAGTAGTTGCAATTTTGGTTGCTGGTTACTTAGGTATTCACCCTCCAGGATTTGTTGCTCAAGTTGTTGCATTTGCATTTGGTCTTGCAGCTGCATCATTCTTCCCTGTAATCATTCTTGGAATTTTCTATAAGAGAATGAATAAAGAAGGTGCGATTGCAGGAATGTTAAGTGGCCTTATATTTACATTTGGATATATCATCTATTTTGTATTTATGGGCGGAGACAAAGCTGACTACCTATGGGGTATTGCTCCAACTGGTATAGGTACTATTGGTATGATTCTTCACTTTATTGTGGCAATCGTTGTGAGTAAAATCACTCCTCCACCACCACAACATATTCAAGAGCTTGTTGAAAATATCAGAATCCCTAGAGGATCTGGTGCAGCAACTCATTAAACTACACAGACACACTGCAAACTGCAGTGTGTCTTCTTTAATTTAGTGCTTTTTTAACTTATTTGTGATAATTTAACAAAACACTACATGTAAAGGTTACACAACATGAGTCTACATGATCAAGAAGCATTTTTAAAATCTATCCATCCTTTTGAATTGCTAACCCCAAGAGAGTTGACAAAAGCTGTAAACTCAATGGATATAGCTTACTATAAAAAAGATACTACACTTATCTCCCCTAACAATTTATCTGACTTTTTATATCTTATTATCAAAGGTGAAGTTGGAGAATATCATAAAGATGAACTTATAAAAGTATACAATAATTCAAATACTTTTGATGCAGACTCCCTTATATACAATAAAACAGAAGATACTTTTGTAGTTCTTGAAGAGCTTATCTGTTTTGAGATGAAAAAAGAAGATTTTAAAGCCCTATTGGACTCAAATACTGAATTTAAAAACTTCTATATAAAAGATTTAGCAAATCGTATTCAATCAGCAAAACAAAAAGAATACTCTACTCAAATGTCTGGCTTTATGATTGCACGTGTTAGTGACTCTTATCTTCATGAGCCTTGTATAGTTGGTGCAGATAAACCTATAATGGATGCACTAAAAGAGATGGAAAAGTTAAAAACAAATTGTATTTTAGTCTCAAACAATGGAAAACTTGGTATTGTAACAGATAGTATACTTAGACGCCATATACTCTATAAAGACTATGATAAATTTGGTCCTATTGGTCCTATAGCACTAAGTCCTATCATAACTATAGAACATAATGACTTTTTATTTAACGCACTTCTCTCATTTACAAAAAACTCAATAAAACGGATAGTTGTAACTAAAGATGACAAAGTAATTGGTATTTTAGAACAGTTAGACCTTTTAAGTTACTTTGCAAATCATACTTACTTAGTTGCAGTACAAATAAAAAAGGCGAACTCTATAGAAGAGTTAAAATTGGCTAGTCAAGATTTTATAAATATTATCAAAAAACTTCATGCAAAAGGTACAAAAGTAGAGTATATATCTAAACTTATCTCTGAACTCAATGAAAAGATATATGAAAAACTTTATGAAATGATAGTTCCAAAAGAATTAGCAGATAAAGCATGTCTTGTTGTTATGGGAAGTGAAGGCAGAAAAGAGCAAATGCTAAAAACAGATCAAGACAATGCTCTTATCATTCAAGATGGAGTAAATATAGAACAGTACAAAAAACATATGGAAAATTTTACAAAAATACTTATTGATTTTGGATTCCCTAGATGTGAGGGCAATATCATGGTTTCAAATGAGTATTGGAGAAAAAGTAAACAAGAGTATAAAGGGGAGATAGAAAGATGGCTTGAAGCACCTAGTGGAGATGACTATATGCACCTTGCAATCTTTTTTGATGCTATTGGAGTAGCAGGAAATCATAAACTTCTTGAAGAACTAAAACAGATGATTTTTGATGGAGTCAAAGACAGAAGTGTTTTCATGGCCAACTTTGCAAAAGCTGCACTACTGTTTGAAACACCAATTGGTATGTTTACAAATCTCATTGCAAAAGATAATCGTATAGATGTTAAAAAAGGTGGAATTTTTCCAATAGTTCAAGGTATTAGAAGTATGGCACTTGAAAATGGCATACATGAAACAAATACAAATAGTCGTATGAGAGAACTAAAAAAACTAAAAGTGGTAGATAAGAGCTTTTGTGATGCACTTGAAGAAGCATTTGATACACTTTTAAATCTAAGATTGCAAGAGAGATTAAGATACTTTGAGCATGAAGAAGATCCTGATAACCATATAGATATAAAAAACTTAAATCAACTAGAACTAGAACTTTTAAAAGATAGTTTAAAAATAGTCAATAAATTTAAAGACTTTTTAAAACATCACTTTAAACTAAATATGGTTCAATAATGCTAAGTAATATCTTTAGACATTTCAATAGAAAAAATTTAAAAGATAAAAATTACTCATTTCTATTTGATAAGCCACCAGAAAATGAATACATCGTTTATGATACAGAAACGACAGGATTAAATCCAAAAAAAGATGAAATTTTATCTATTGGTGCCCTTAAAATAAAAGAGAACAAAATAATCACATCTGAAAAATTTGAAATTTTTGTAAAACCTACGCAAGAGATAAGTGAAGAAAGTATAAAGATACATCAAATAAGAAATATAGACTTAGAAAATGGTAGTGAACCAAATGAAGCACTAGATAAATTCTTGCACTTTATAGGATCTCGTCCACTTATTGGCTACTATCTTGAATTTGATATCAAGATGATAAATAAATACCTAAAACCTTATCTTGGTATTAAACTTCCAAACAAACAGATAGAAGTATCTGGAATCTATCACGATAAAAAGATAAAATTTATACCTGATGGTAATATTGATTTGAGATTTGATGTCATTATGAAAGATTTAGGACTTCCAATCTTTGGCAAACATGATGCTATAAATGACGCTATCATGACAGCTATGATGTATGTAAAACTAAAAAATATATCTAAAATTTAGAATAGTAACGATTACTTCCAAAACCATTTTTTATTAGCCAAGTATTCTGAGGTACTATATCTGCATGACCTAAAAATACCCTTCCATTTGGTTTTAAAAGTTGTGCAAATCTTTTCATAGCTAATACTCTAAAATCATCATCAAAATAAATAAGCATATTTCTAGAAAAAACTAGATCAAAACTACCTAAATTTTTAAATGAATTGTCAAATATGTTTAGTTGAGAAAATTGTACAGATGGGAACAATTCTTTTTTAACTTTATACATATTTTCATCAATTAAAAAATATTTATTTTTCAAAGAATCACTTAGTTTATGTAACGATCTACTTGAATATATCCCTTTATTTGCTTTTTTTATCGCTTCTGAGTTTATATCAATACCTATAATATTAAATTTTTTTAAAGTACCAAACTTTTCACTCATCATCATACTAAGTGTATAAACTTCTTCTCCTGATGCGCAAGGGGCACAAAGTATACTTATACTACCCTCTATACTTTCTACAAAATCTATTGCTTCTTGCAGTTGTTTTTCTTCACGAAAAAAATAAGTTTCATTAACAGTAAGAAGATTAATCAACTCCTGCCTTAAATCATTTTTGTACTGAATTTCATCATAAAGCTTTTTAAAACTATATATATCCCTCTCTTTGCAAAAAAGTTTTAATCTTGTTTCAATTATACTTTTTTTTATAAAAAGGTCAACCCCTGTATCTCTTTTTATATAATGAAGTATGTCATTAAAACCAAAAGTACTAAACTCTTCCTTTTTAGTCTCTTTTTCAACTATATCTTGAGAAATACTCTTTTTACGAAAAAACATACTATTATTCACCAAATCTTTTTATATATGATGTTATTTGATTTAAATTCATAACTTTAATATCACTATTTAGCTCTACTGCTTTTTTTGGCATACCATAAACAATAGCACTCTCTTCACTTTCTGCTATGCAAGTTGCTCCTGCATTTTGAAGATCACTCAATCCTTGTGCTCCATCATGCCCAATACCAGTTAAAAGTATAGCTAATACATCATACACTTTACATAGTTTAGCAGCAGACATAAAAAGATAATCTACACTTGGGTTATAATTTGATCCCACATTTTTTACGCTTTTTAATTTTAAATATTTTTCCATTTTATCTAACTCACAATGAGTTGCACAAATATACATAGTGCTTCTTTCTATATTATGTATGCTATTAGCTAAACAAAATTTAAAAGGAAGTTCATCGTCAAACTGTTTTACAAAACTAGTAATAAATACTGAATTCATGTGTTGCGCAATAATAACTGGAGTAGAAAAAGATGGATTAAGACTAAAAAAAATCTTTTTTAAATGTCCTGGACCTCCTGTAGAAGCTCCTATAAGTATAAGTTTTTCTTTTATAAACATCTATATCCCTATTTAAATATATTATGAAACTATTAGACTTGCCTCAACTCTATTTTTTCCGTCTTTTTTTGCTTTATATAAACTATCATCTACTTTTATAAAAACCTTTTCTATAGTATCACCTTTTTTAAACTCTGCTACTCCAAAACTAGCACTCAATTTATGAATACTTTTAAAATCATGATAATTTATAGCTTTTCTAAATTTTTCTGCTAACTCTACAGCCCCTTTTATATCAGTCTCATGACATATGATCAAAAACTCTTCTCCACCCCATCTTCCAAATATATCAGTTTTTCTTTTATTTTTTAAAATAACTTTTGCAATATCTTGTAGTACTTCATCTCCAACTTTATGCCCATACGTATCATTTACTCTTTTAAAATCATCTATGTCAAACAAAATAATAGAAAGAGGTCTATCATACCTATCAAAAAGATTTTTTTCATAAAGCATAACCTCATCTAGTTTTAAACGGTTATATATCCCTGTTAGTTTATCCGTAATAGAAAGAACCTCTAACTCTCTATTGTGCTTTTTTAATTGATTTTGTCTATAAATAACAAAAACTAATATAACAAATAGAAAAATTAAAAACTTATAAATATTTGAATAATCTCCTCTATCATACTTCACAGATATCCACTTATTGAGTATTTGTTGGTGTTTATCTGAATCTATAGATGATATTGCTTTTTCAAGTATACTATATAAATAAGGATCATCATTCCTTACACCTATCCCTAACTCCCACTTTTCATCAAATTTACCTACTATTTTTAAAGATGAAAAATACTCTTTTTGTATCTGATAAGCTACAGTAGCTAAAGTTCCGATGAAACCAAAAAGCTCTTTTTCTTCCACTTTTTTTAGACCATCAGATATACTTTCTACTTCTACAAGCTTGATATTGGGGTATTTTACCTTTAAAATTTCACCATAAGCATATCCTTTTACTATACCTATATACTTATCATGTATAGCACTTACATCAGCATAAAAAGTTTCATCGAGTGTTGATACTAAAACAAGTGGTATATTTAAATAAGGCTTAGTAAATTTCATATACAATTTTCTTTGTGGTGTTGCCATAACTAGTGAGAGAATATCACATTTTCTTTCTTTAGCAAACTCTAATGACTCTGACCAAGTTTTAGTATTTACCATTTTTATAGGTATACCAATCTCCTCTTCTATTAAATCCATATAATCTTTTGTCATTCCGACATGAACTCCATTTTTATTCATCTCTAATGGCATCCAATTTGGATCTATACACATCTTAATAACTTGTTTCTTTTTCAAATAGCTTTTTTCAGCATTATTAAAATTTATAGTTTTCTTATGTTTTTGTAAAAAAACTAACCATTTTGATTTTATTTTTATTAACTCTTCTTCTTTAACTTCTTTCATAGCTTTATCAAAAAGTTCTTTTAGGATTCTATTATCTTTATGAAACATCATATATAAACTATAACTATCTTTACCATCAATCAATACTTTTGAAACTACATGTAAATTTGAAAGCATATCTTTTTTTATAAGATAATTTGCAGTAAAAAAGTCTTCTACCCCACCATCTGCTAAACCAAAAGCAACAGCTTCAAGCATCTCCGCAGATGTATCATACTCTATATATTTAATATTTTTATAATTATCTTTTATATACTTTGTACTACTCCAACCTTTAACTAAAGCAATAGTCTTGTTTTTCATATCATCAAAAGATTTAATATCCTTACTGTTTATTTTTGTAATTAAAGATAACCTCATTTTTATCATATCTTCACTAAATAAAGCTATCTCTTCTCTCTCTTTAGTTTTTACTGCAGGATAAAGTATATCTATATCTTTTGATTTAAACTTTTTACTTAACTCATTCCAAGATGCAGAAACAAATATAACACGTAAGCCTATTTTTTCTGCTAAAAGTTTAAAATAATCAACAGCATATCCAGCTGCATTACCATTTTCATTAAAATCATAAGGATACCAATCTAATTCATTTGATACAGTAATAGTAGGATTTTGTAATATATAATTTTTTTGTACTTCTGTTAGTTCTATATTTGTAGCATTTAAAGCAACATTTAACAATAATACTAATATTAACACAATTTTTCCAAAAATATATTTCATAATATTCATTATAGTAGAAGGAACATTATGAAAACTTAAATGATATATTTTTTATTAAAAAATATTCATACCTAATTGAGCAAAAATTATCATCAATACCAAAGACATAGGATAAACTGCAGCATAAGAGATAGATGAGTATTCTGATTTTGTTATATTATTTACCATAGTTAAAGTTGGAGTTGACACCATTGCTCCTGAGAGTAAACCTAGTATATTTATAAAATTCATCTTTAAAAATATACGGCAAAGTATAGTCATCATTGTTATAGAAAAAATGAGTCCAACTATAGCAATATATACAGGTGTAAAACCATTTTGTGTTATAGATTCTACTAGATATTTTCCTGCATTTGTTCCAATAGTTGCCATAAAAATAAGCTGACCTAAAGTCTTCATCATACTTGTAGAGTGAGGAGAAAGTTGCCACACTATAGGACCAATACGTCCTTTTCTACCAAGAAGTATTGCAGTAAGTAAAATCCCACCAACAAAACTAAGCTTTATACTTCCAATACCAGGAATAGCAAAAGGAATACTTCCTACTAAAATACCTAAAACTATACCTAATGAAATAGGTAAAAAATCAGCTGCAGGATACTTTAAAAGATCATCTCCAATGATTTTTGTAACTCTATCTCCATACTCTTTTGGAGCAACCACATAAAGCTTATCTCCTAACCTAAGAGTCAAACTAGGATCAGGTGTTATGTCTATACCTGAACGTCTTACTTTTGTTATAACAGCACGAAGTGTTTTTAGCTGAGTAAGATGTGCTATCTTCTTACCAACTATCTCTTTAGAAGCAACAAGAAGCCTAAAAACTTTCATATCATCATGAAATTCTACACTGTCTTGAATCTCTTTCCCCAATATAATCTCTAATTTTTTTAACTCTTTTACTGTTCCTGAAGCTCTTACTATATCATTTACATGTAGAAGGTCGTCATCTTCTTCACCACTATACTCTACACGTTCTATAATAGCACCTGTCATATCTTCTATCTGTTGTTTACTAATACTAGCATTTTCAAAATTTTCATTTATAATTTTATAGTTTTTTGTAAACACATCTGGATATTTTTGTCGCTGCTCATTTTCATACATCTGAATCTCTTTATTTAAATCAACTCTAAATATAATAGGCAATAATCTAACGAATAGTACGGTAATAACTATACAAAAAGGGTAAACTAAACCAAATATAACAGAGATAGAAGAGTCATCACTTATCTCTAAAGCAGAAGCAAGAGCAGGAACACTTGTCAAAGAACCTGTAAAAATACCTTCTATAGTTCCTTTGGGTAAGTTCATATAAATACCAATCCCATAAATAGTAACAAATATACTACTTACAAGCAAAACTGCCAAAAGATTTAATCTAACTCCATCTTTTTTAATTGTTTCAAAAAAACCAGGACCAGATTGAAGTCCGACAGCATAGATAAATATAGCCAAACCAAAAAATTTAAACTGATCAGAAATAACCATACCATAATGACCCGCTATAAGCGCGACTATAAGCATAGCTGTAATATCCAAAGAAAATCCACGCACTTTTATATTACCAATAATATAGCCTATAGAGATAATAGAAAAAAGATAAAATATTTCGCTTTGAATCATAAGAAGTGCCACACTTTTTTAATATATAATTTAGGATACAATTATACTACAATTTTGAAGATTTACAAACCCCAGTTTTGGGGTTTGTAAAATAATTTGAAGATTATTTATAGGTAATGTACAAGTTACATCATACCTGGCATACCGCCCATGCCACCCATGCCACCCATATCTGGCATTGATGCTGCTTTTTCTTCTTTTATATCATTGATAGTTGCTTCTGTTGTAAGAAGTAAACTAGATACTGATACTGCATTTTGTAGTGCTATACGAGATACTTTAACTGGGTCAATAATACCAGCTTCAAACATATCTACATACTCACCATTTGATGCATTAAATCCAAAAGTATCACTCTTTGAATTTCGTACCTTATCTACAACAACACCAGCATCAAAACCTGCATTTATAGCGATTTGTTTCATAGGTGCTTGAAGAGCACGACTTACTATCTCTGCTCCTATCTTTTCATCACCACAAAGCTCAAGAGATACTTTAGAGTTAGCAAGCAAAAGAGCAGCTCCACCACCAATAACAATACCCTCTTCTACTGCAGCTTTTGTTGCACTAAGAGCATCATCAACTCTATCTTTTTTCTCTTTCATTTCAGTTTCAGTAGCAGCTCCAACTTTGATAACAGCTACTCCACCGCTTAGTTTTGCTAAACGCTCTTGAAGTTTCTCTTTATCATAATCACTTGTTGTCTCAATTATCTGAGCTTTTATCTGTCCTACTCTTGCATCAATATTTTCTTTAGAACCAGCACCATTTACTACTACTGTATTGTCTTTATCAATAACTATTGAGCTTGCTTCTCCAAGATCTTCTAGTGTTGCACTCTCTAAAGTACGGCCTAACTCTTCACTTATAACTTCTCCACCAGTAAGAACAGCGATATCTTCAAGCATAGCTTTTCTTCTATCACCAAATCCTGGAGCTTTAACAGCAGAAATGTTTAAAACACCTCTTAGTTTGTTTACAACTAAAGTTGAAAGTGCTTCTCCATCGATATCTTCAGCGATGATTAAAAGCGGTCTACTACTCTTTTGAACTTGCTCTAAAACAGGAAGAAGGTCTTTTAAGTTTGAAATCTTCTTATCATATAGTAAGACATAAGGGTTCTCTAAAACTGCTTCCATCTTCTCTGCATTTGTTACAAAGTATGGAGACAGATAACCTCTATCAAACTGCATACCCTCAACAACATCTAGCTCATCTTGGATACCTTTTGCCTCTTCAACAGTGATAACACCGTCTTTTCCAACTTTTTCCATAGCTTCTGCTATGATACTTCCTATATTTGCATCAGAGTTAGCTGATATAGTTGCTACTTGAGCTATCTCTTTTTTATCTTTAACTTCTTTTGCAATCTTTTTAAGCTCAACTGTAATCGCCTCAGCAGCTTTGTCCATTCCTCTTTTTACTTCAATAGGGTTTGCACCAGCTGTGATGTTTCTAAGTCCCTCTTTAAAAATTGCATGTGCTAAAACAGTCGCAGTTGTTGTTCCATCTCCTGCTTCATCAGCAGTTTTACTTGCTACTTCTTTTACAAGTTGTGCACCCATGTTTTCTAAAGTGTCTGCAAGTTCTACTTCTTTTGCAACTGAAACACCATCTTTTGTAATACTTGGAGCTCCAAAGCTTTTTTGGATAAGAACATTACGTCCACGAGGTCCCATTGTCACTTTTACTGCGTCATTTAATTTTCTTACGCCTTCATAAAGTGCATTTCTTGCATTGTCTGAAAATTGAATTTCTTTTGCCATTATTTAAGTACCCCCAATATATCTTTATCTTCCATTACTAAGTACTCTTTGCCATCTAGTGTTAATTCACTTCCAGCGTACTTACCAAAAACTACTATATCATTAACCGAAATCTCTTTTATCTCTTTGCTTACAGCAATAACTTTGCCGTTTAAAGGTTTCTCTTTTGCATTATCAGGTATAATAATACCCGAAGCGGTTGTTGTTGCCTCTTCTACGCGTTCTATAAGAACTCTTTTTCCTAATGGTTGAAAAGCCATGCTATTTCTCCTTAAAATGTAATTTTTAGCACTCTATTTATTTGAGTGCCAAAATTATACAAAGAATTAGTAAAAAAGTCAATAAAATTCAGAAACTTTAGCCAATATGACTAAAGTTTATTTAGGAACCAATATGAAGTATTTTTTAATATTTATCTCGTTTTTAGTTAGTATAGTTCTCTTTATTCTATTTTTACTATTTACCCAATCAGGTAATAATATAATAAAACCATACCTAGAAAAAGAGGCACAAAAGAGACTTAATCAAGAAGTAAATATAGATGCATTTACTCTCAAAACAGATTTTATTGATTTAGAAGTTATTATAAATAAAGAATCTAAGCTTATCATAAATGGTGATTTTAATTTACTAACACAAGATTTAAATATTGAATATATCATAGATACTAAAGAGTTAAAAACACCTTACATAAATATTGATGGTACAATGCATATGGAAGGAAAAGTAAAAGGAGTTGTAAAAGATTTTCAACTAAATGGTAAAGGAATTATCTTTAACTCCAAACTAAATTTTAAAACACAAATCACAAACAATGAGATAAAATCACTCCAAATAAAATCAAAAAATGTAAAAATAGAAAGTATTTTGGCATTTATAAAAAAACCTATCTACTCAAGAGGTTTGATTGATATTGATATAGATGTAAAACCAAAAAGCAACAACACCTATGTTGGTAAAAGTAATATACTAATTCATTTTGGAACACTTGATATAAGACTATTAAAACAAGATTTTGATATAGACCTTCAAAGTTCCGTTACGTATAGAGGCTCTATAAACTCTACTATAAACGGAGAAACACTTTATGCAAAAAGTGAAATATTTTCAAATATTGCAAAAATAGAAACAAAAAACAGTGAGTACAATATAAATAAAAAAACTTTTTTAAGTGACTATAAAATCAATATACCAAAACTTAGTGCCCTATCAAATCAGATACAAGGGAGTATTGCGCTTAATGGCAATATACAACAAACAAAAGAAGATTTTAGCCTTGATTTAAGTTCAAAAGATTTAGGTGGAACTACAAAAGTTACCGTTTTCAATGATACTTTAAAAATAGATGCAAAAGATATAAAACTTTCATCTCTAAGCTACATGATGAAACAACCAAGATACTCAGATGGAATTTTAAAATTATCCTTAGATATGCAAGATACAAAAGCAGAAAGTAGAGAAGGTAAACTCTCCATAAACATAGAAAATGGAACTATACATGTAAAAGAGATAATGGAAAATGAAAATCAAGACAATATAAAATACACCCTAACCCTAAAAAGTGATATACAACAAAATATTGCCACAATAGACTCTAATCTTAGCTCTGATGTATTAAAATTAGATATATCAAATAGTAACTTTAACATAAAAGAAAACAGTATTATAGGAAAATATACACTAAAAATAGATAATTTAAATAACCTATACTTTATAACAAACAGACCACTAAAAGGAGAGTTAATAGTTAATGGTAACTATTTATATAATACTAAACTTTATATTGATGGAAATAGTAGTTTTTTAAATTCAACAACCAATTTCGAATTTAAAAACAATCTTCTACATGTAAAGAGTGATGAATTAGATTTAGTAAAAGTAACAGACATGCTGTACTATCCTAGAGTATTTGACTCTTTTGCAACACTTGAAGGGGATTATAACTTAACAAGTGAAGTAGGAATAGTTAACTTAAATGCACTAAATGGAAAACTAATAAAAAGTGAGCTTACTGAGGTAATCAACCTTGCAAGTGGATTTGACTTGACAAGTGAAATCTATAAAGATACATTATTGCGTGGAGTTGTAAATAAAGGTAAAATCGATTTTTCTCTACTTATGAACGGACTTGAAAGCTATTTTAAAATTCCTGATGGATTTATTGATTTAAAATCAAATGAAATAGATAGTGATTTTGATATAAAAATACAAAATAAAGATTTTAAAGGAACAATCAAAGGAAGTCTAGATAAACCAAGTGTTGAATTAAGTGGTTCAGAATATATAAAACAAAAGATAAACAAAGCAATAGATAAAAATGTTCCCGAAAAATGGAAAGACACAGCCAAAGAACTTCTAAACCTCTTTGGTTAACAAATCTCTAAGCTTAAAAGATGTATAATTTCGACCTTAATAAATGTGTCAAGGTAGCTCAGCTGGTTAGAGCGCTGGTCTCATAAGCCGGAGGTCGAGGGTTCGAGTCCCTCTCTTGACACCAT
>CAZBPU010000005.1:0-33716 GCA_964493845.1 uncultured Sulfurospirillum sp. | reverse complement strand
GATTTGACACTAGATATATAAAACCTTCTTCAGCTCCAGAGTATATAAACCAAACCTTCAAAGATACAACCCCTGCACAGTTTTTAAAACAAAGTTGCCCTGTACAGAGTGTACAAAATACTATTGAAGCAGTCATAGTAAACCAAGAGATTCAAGATTACTTAGACATAACAAAAAGTGAGCCTTGCCTAAAGATATCAAGAGTAGTCACGTCTAATGGAGAAGTTGCTAGTTACTCAAAACTCTATTATCCTAGTAGTAGATATAAACTAAATTCTACTTTTTACTCTTCATAAAAGAGTCTTTAGCTAAAATATTAGTAAAAAAGGAATGGATATGGTATTGAATATCATTGCACCAGATGATCCTGCACTAGATGTACTAAAAGAGGCTTTACTAAAAAGACCAGATTTAAATATAAACTTAAGTGTTATACCTTGGTCAAAGTATAGAGATACTTTAATGCAAACATTAAAAACAGACTTAGCACCAAATCAAGCGATATTTGTACCAGGACATATATGGATACCAGAACTAGCAGATGCAGGGTATATCACTGATTTAAATGAACTATTTTCAAGTATATCTTCTTCAATCATGAAAGAATATGACAAAGATGATATTCTTCCTTCCATAGCAGATGAATGTTCTTACAAAAACTATCAATATCAATTACCATTTTTTTCTGATGGACATATACTGTTTTATCGTAAAGACTTCATAGATTTAGATGGCGAGATTCCTATCGTATCTACTAAAGAAGTTTATAAACTTGCTTCAAAAGTACATAATCCATCTAAGATTTATGGTCTTGCCCTTAAAGCTGATGTTAGTGAAATCTTTACTGATTTTCTACCTTATCTATGGGAAGCAAATGGGTATATTTTTGATAAAAAAGGATTTCCTGACCTTACCAATTATAAAAATGTAGAAGCATTAGAATTATATTGTGATTTAAAAGAGTTATGTCCTCCTAAAACAGATAGCTATGGTAATGCGGAAATATCTGATAGTCTAAAAAATGGAGAAGCAGCACTTATATGTACATGGGGTGGGCAAATTGCACCAATCTTACTTGATAAAAACAATAAATACAAAGACAGCTATAAAGCAGCACTATTTCCAACACCTTGGAATGCTACATGGGGTATAGCAATTCCTAAAAATCAACCTAAATCAATACAAGAAAAAACTCTTTCTAAGTTACTCCAAGTTTTAGGAAAAGAACAAGACAAACAGATTATATCTATAGCAGGAAGTCCTGTACGAGAAAGTAGCTACACAGATGACCAACTAGCCAAATATCCTTGGCTTAAAGCTCAAAAAGAGATGCTAAAAAGAGCTAAAATATTACCAAAAAATCCAAAACTAGGTCTATTTTTAGGCATACTATATGAAGCAGTACATAAAGCATTTACAAAACAAATGACACCTAAAGAAGCTCTAGATTTTGCACAAGGTAAAGCTATTTTGAACTATGAAAAAGATTTATAGATTTTACAAATATATCAATCTATAGTGTTTTACTAAAGTATCTAAATCCCAACAAACAGGGATTTAGAAACATATTTTATAAATTAAAATAACTTTTCCTATCAATTTACTTGACATTAAATAAAAATTACTCTATACTTCAAAAATACAAATAAAAAAGGACACACAAATGACGCAAGAGACTTTAGCTCTACACTACGGATATGACAAAGACAATGCAGGAGCTATGGCTGTTCCCCTTTATCAGACAACTGCTTATGACTTTGGCTCAGCTGAAACTGCTGCAAACCGTTTTGCACTAAAAGAGCTTGGACCAATCTATACAAGATTAAACAACCCAACAACAGAAGTTTTTGAAAACAGATTTGCAGCAGTTGAAGGCGGAGAAGCTGGTTTAGCAACTTCGAGTGGACAATCTGCTATATTTTTTAGTGTTGCAAACCTTGCTGAAGCTGGAGACAACATCATAGTTGCAAAAAAAGTATATGGTGGCTCTACTACACTTCTTACTCATACCCTTAAAAGATTTGGCATAACTGCTAAGACATTTGATAGTGACAATGCAGATGATTTAGAAGCTCTTATAGATGACAAAACAAAAGCTATCTTTTTTGAATCACTCTCTAACCCACAAATTGCTATACCAAATGTAGAAAAGATAGTAAAGACTGCAAATAGACACAATATCGTAACTATCTGTGATAACACAGTAGCAACACCTATACTTTTTCAACCTATAAAATATGGTGTTGATGTTGTAGTTCATAGTACAAGTAAATACACAACAGGTCAAGGACTTGCTCTTGGTGGAATATTAGTTGAAAGAGAAGGACTAAATGCAAAATTGATAGGCAATGAAAGATACCCACAATTTAATGAGCCAGATGAGAGTTATCATGGGCTTATTTATGCTGAGCTTCCATTTCCTTTATTTACATTAAGAGCTAGATTGTCTTTACTTCGTGATATCGGTGCTACTCCTGCTCCTTTTAACTCTTGGTTACTCATACAAGGGCTAGAAACGTTACATGTAAGGATAAAGCAACACTCTTTAAATGCTTTAGAAGTCGCAAAATATCTGAACAATCATCCAAAAGTTAAAAAAGTATCTTACCCAGGACTTGAAGGTGATAAACAAAATGATAGAGCAGTAAAATACTTCAAAGATGGTTTAACTTCAGGTCTTCTAAGCTTTGAAGTAGAAGATTTTGAGACAGCAAAGAGTATCTTAAACAGTGCAAAACTGTTTTCTGTAGTGGTAAACATAGGTGATTCAAAGTCTATAATCACTCATCCTGCTAGTACAACTCACATGCAAGTACCAGCTGATGAGCTTGAAAAATCAGGAATTAAACAAGGTCTAATAAGACTTAGTATTGGTCTTGAAAATCCTGCTGATTTAATAGCAGATTTAGAGCAGGCAATAGGCTAATGTCTCTTTTATCTACCAAAGGGGTATATGGACTAAGTGCTATGTATGAGCTATCTCTTATACAAAATGACAAACCAATACAGATAAAAGAGATAGCAAAAAGAGCAGATATTCCTCAAAACTACTTGGAACAGCTTCTAGTAGTTTTGAGACGTGCTGGACTGGTAAGTAGTGTAAGAGGTGCTTTTGGTGGTTATTTTTTAGCTAAAAAAGCAGAAGATATTACCGTAAAAGATATATTGATTGCACTTGAGGGAGATTTAAAAGTAACTCAACAATCTATAAACAATCCAGTTTTAGACCTTTTTTATAAAGAGAGTAATAAAAGTATAGAAGCTATTTTTGAAATAACTTTAAATGAACTCCAAGAGTATCAAAATAAAATTTCAGAGCAGCTAAATTATAGTATTTAAGGATAAAAAATGAAATATGCAAAAAATGTAACAGGACTTATAGGCAATACACCACTAGTAAAACTAAATCAAATATCAGATGAAACAGATAGTACTATCTTAGGAAAATGTGAATTTTTGAACCCTACTCACTCGGTAAAAGATCGCATTGGGTACAATATGATAAAAGATGCTTTTGATAAAAAACTTATAGATAAAAACAGTGTTATTATAGAGCCTACAAGTGGTAATACTGGAATCGGACTTGCAGCAGTTTGTGCTAGTTATGGTCTTAAATTGATTCTTACAATGCCAAGTTCAATGAGCATAGAAAGAAGAAAACTTCTCTTAGCTTTAGGAGCAGAACTTGTTCTTACTGAGCCACAGTTAGGTATGAAAGGTGCTGTTGAAAAAGCAAATGAGCTAGCACTTGAAACACAAAATTCATATGTGCCTCAACAGTTTAACAATAGTGCAAATCCAGCTATACATGTAGAAACAACAGCCGAAGAGATTTGGGCTGATACAGATGGCAAAATAGATGTTTTTATCGCAGCCGTTGGAACAGGTGGAACACTCACAGGTGTTGGAGCTACTCTTAAAAAGAAAAATCCAAATATCAAAGTTATAGCTGTTGAGCCTGACCTTTCCCCAGTACTAAGTGGAGGAAAACCAGGCCCTCACAAAATACAAGGAATTGGGGCTGGTTTTGTTCCTGCTATTCTTGATACTGATATATTTGATGAAGTTCTTCAAGTTAGTTATGAAGATGCTGTTAAAACATCAAGAACATTGGCAAAAAAAGAGGGTCTTTTAGTTGGTATCTCAAGTGGAGCAAATGTATATGCAGCAAAACTAATAGCTTCAAAACCTCAATTTAGAGGAAAAAATATAGTTACAATTCTTTGTGATACTGGTGAAAGATATCTTAGTAGTGGACTTTATGAGTAAAAGAGGGATTTAATCCCTCTTCTCAAATCTTCTACTTAAAATGTATCCTATTGTAAGTAAAATAATAGTTAAAATATATATAAAATTATAGCTAGAAACAAACTTCAACAAAATACCACCAAGTATAGGGAAAAACAAGCCAAAAGATGTCAATGTTGTTTGAAGTGCAGTATATGTTGGTCTCTTCTCTTCTGGTGCAATTTCTATTACTAAATTCATACCTGCTATGCTAAAGCCATCAATAGATATACCAAAAAATAGAAATACTAATGCATAGGTGTATATATCGTAAGCAAATAAGGCAATTATAAAAGATGTAATAGCAAAAATAAAACTTAAAGATAACATTTTTTCATAATCATGAATTTTACGCCAGAAAAAAGTACTTCCAAGTATGCTTCCTATCATTTGAACAGCGATAAATCCACCAAGCATCCAACCTGTTAAAGTAAAAGTTTTATTTGCATTTAAAATAACAAAAGGCATAGCCAAAAAGTAACTATATCCTAAAAAGATAACTACTATTTGCTGTTTTAGTCTCTTATCATTTTTTAAGATTTCCATAGAATTTTTCATAAAAAGTTTAAAACTTTTCTCTTTTACTGCAATATTCTGTTTTTCTGGCTCTTCCACCATAGCAAAAACTGAAAAACCTATAAGCATAAGGAAACTACTTAACATAAATAGATATGCATAATTCATAGGAGCTTGATAAGCAGAAAGAACATAACCTGTAATTCCCCCACTTATGATTGAGGCAAATGAACCAGCAATTTGTCTGTTTGCCATAGTTTTACCACGATATTTTTTGGAAAATAGTTTTGCTTGAAGCTCTTTAAAATAAATTGCTCCAAAACCTGCTGAAAAAGAGAAGAAAAATAACCCAATACCTATAAAAAGAAGTGTTAATGATTTGTTTGTATCTCCAAAAACATAAATACTAAAGCCTATGAGGAACCAACTAGCAAATCTAAAAAGAAAAACTTTTCTAAGATATGGTATAACTTTTTTATATGCTTGAGCATGAAAAGCAGCATAAAGTTGAACTGCTATAGCCCCTCCTCTTAGGAGTGATACAAAAAGTCCAACAATAATAGCACTATCACTAAAATGGTGAACCATCAAAGGTAAAATTGTTGATGGCTCAGCTATAGTTATGGCTAAAGATAAAAAGAAAGCATGTATTACGTTTTTATAATTGTTGCTTGGATTATCTATTTTAAACACAAAAACAACTCACACTACTCTCCAAAAAGGATAATTTCATAACTATTTTGTCTTTTAACAATAGGATGTGACACTCTTTGACCACCTTTTAAAACATTGATTTCATCTTTTAATTCATCAATAATAGTCTCATACTCATCTAATTTCTCTTTGAGTTGCATCACGACATCTACACCAGCAAGATTTACACCTAAATCCCTAGTCAATCTTAGTATCATCTTTATTCTATCAATATCTCTTTGAGAATATAGCCTCATCTTTCCATCTGTTCTTGAAGGAAGAACTAACCCTTCTCTCTCATATTGACGAAGGGTTTGAGGGTGAATTGTTAAAACTTTTGCTACAACACTTATAAGATATACTGGCTCATCATAACTATGCATACTACTCTCCTGTTGGAAGTTTTTCTTCCATAAGTTTTACTAAATCTTTATCTAACTCATCAATACTAGGAATTATGATATTTGACTTCAAATATAAATCACCTTTTGTTCCAGCCTTACGGTTCATAGCACCATACTCTTTAACTCTAAATTTTTGATTATTTTTAGTGCCTGCTTTTACTTTTAGAGTTATCTCTTTATATAAAGTCTGAACTTTTACTTTGCCACCAAAAAGAGCAGTTTTTAAAGGGATATCTATAGTTTTAATAAGATCACTACCCTCTCTTTCATACTCAGGGCTCTTACTGACCTCTACAGTTAGTATCATATCCCCTCTCTCTCCTTGATAGCTCTTTCCTTTGTTTCTTATGCGAAGTTTTTCACCATCTTTAATTCCTGCTGGTACTTTAACATCAAAACTCTCTCCAGCATAACTAACAGAGTGTTTTCCACCAAGTACTGCGACGTTAAAAGGTATAGTTATCCTAGCGTTCACATCAAGGTCAGGCACACCAAAGCCTCCACCACCAAAGCCACTAGAACTAAATCCTCCAAAACTACTATTCATACCACCCATACCAGCACCACCAAACATACTTCTCAATATGTCATTCAAATCTGCTCCACCTTGTTGGCTAGCAAAATCATGGAAGTTTTGACCACCAAACATATTGTCACCATATTGGTCATACTGAGCTTTCTTAGTACTGTCACTCAATATTTCATAAGCAGCATTTATCTCTTTAAACTTCTCTTCTGCTTCTGAATCTTTGTTAATATCTGGATGATATTTTCTTGCTAGTCTTCTATACGCTTTTTTTATCTCATCTGGACTAGCACCTTGAGAAACTCCCAAAGTATCATATAAACTCTTACTCATCCTTCTTACCTCATATATAATATTTAAATATCTAGTCATAAAAACATCAAATCTAATGTTTATATAGCCAGCTACTTAATAGTTATTATAGCATAAACCTTTAGTCCATGTCAATCAACTTTGTATATTTACCAAATATTAACTTCTATGGATTATAATTTAAAAAATAATTATACAAGGACAAAAAATGAAAAAAATAATTTTACTTTCAACCATAACAGCAATGATTTTAAGCGCAGGAAGCATAGATATAAAAAATATGGAAACAAATCCAAAAAGAGTCTACCCATCTAATAATAAAATTATTTTATCATATAATAACTCTATTAAAGAGATAAAAAAGAGTGTTGTCAATATATCTACAACAAAAACTACAGACAATAGTAATCAAATAAAACAGATGCTAAACAATCCCCTTTTTAAAGATTTTTTTGGACAAGCATTTCCAAACATAAGCCCTCAAAAAAAGAAAACACACTCTTTAGGATCTGGCGTTATAATCTCTAAAAATGGATATATCATTACAAATAACCATGTTGTAGAAAATTCTGATGAAATTATAGTTTCACTTATAGGAGAAAATAAAGAGTACAAAGCAAAAGTTATAGGACTTGACCCTAAAACTGACTTAGCGGTTATAAAAATAGAAGGAAAAGATTTTCAAGCTGCCAAATTTGGTGATTCTGAAAATCTTAAAGAGGGAGATGTAGTATTTGCTATTGGTAATCCTTTTGGAGTTGGTGGTTCAGTTACACAAGGAATAATCTCAGCTCTTAATAAAAATGGAATTGGACTTAACCAATATGAAAACTTTATACAGACTGATGCTTCAATAAATCCAGGTAACTCTGGTGGAGCTTTAGTAGATAGTAGAGGAGCACTGATAGGTATCAATAGTGCTATTCTTTCACGTAGTGGAGGAAACAATGGTATAGGCTTTGCAATCCCATCAAAAATGGTAAAAAATATAGCAGTGTCACTTATAGAAGATGGAAGAATAGATAGAGGATATATAGGTGTTTCTATCTCTGATTTGACAAAAGATCTCAAAGAAGTTTATAAGAGTAAAAATGGAGCATTTATATTAAATGTTGAAAAAAACTCACCAGCATCAAGAGCAGGTTTAAAACTAGGTGACCTAATAGTAGAAATCGATGGTAAAGCAGTCAAAAATGCAAATGATCTTAAAACTATTGTTGGAAATAAGATGCCCGGAAAAACTATCAAAGTACAATATGAAAGAGATAGTAAAATACAAAGTACTAAGATAATTCTTGCAAATATGGATCAAAGTTTAAATCCAGGTGCTAAAATGACTTATATTACAGGCTTAACACTTGAAGAACTAACAGATAAAGTAAGAGATAAATATCAAATACCAAACCATATAAAAGGTGTTTTTGTGAGTGGTGTTAAGATAGGCTCACGTGCAAATAAACTTGGATTTATGCCTGGAGATATTATAGTTCAAGTTGATCAAATAAGTATAGAAAACTTTGATGATATTAAAAAAGCATTAAAAGGAAAAAAGAAAAAGATTGTATTTGTTAATAGGAATGGTTATCACAAGCCAATAGTAATCAAGTAAATGGTATAATATACTAATTGTTTAATCACAATTTAATGAGAAGATATGCTATGTACTTATCTTCTTACACTATGGAAAGCACTTGACTTTTAAGGAAGTAGGTAAGTAATGACAAATATATTAATGATAGAGGATGATCTTGAACTAGCTGAGATTCTAACAGAATATCTTGAACAATTTGATATAAAAGTAATAACTGCTGAAGACCCTTTTATAGGTCTTTCAACTCTTAGTATACAAGATTTTGACTTGATTATATTAGATTTAACACTTCCTGGAATTGATGGTCTTGAAGTTTGCAAAGAAATTAGAACAAAATACTCAACACCTATAATAATCTCTTCAGCAAGACACGATATAACAGACAAAGTAACTGCACTTGATAATGGAGCCGATGATTACCTACCAAAACCATATAACCCAATGGAACTTCAAGCAAGAATAAAAAGTCTCTTAAGAAGAAATCAACAGATAACTACCATAAGTACTACAACAGTATCAAATGAAAAAAAAGATTTAGAAGTTGATGAAAACTCAATGAGTATAAAATTTTTAGGAAATGAACTTAGCTTAACTGGTGCAGAGTATGGGATACTTAGTTATCTTATCAAAAAAAATGGTGCTGTTGTTTCTAGAGAAGAACTTATATATAATATAAATGCTATTAGTGAAGATACTTCAAATAAAAGCATAGATGTAATTATAGGAAGAATAAGACAAAAGTTAGGAGAAAATTCTAAAGAACCAAAATACATCCAATCTGTTAGAGGTATAGGATATAAATTTTTAAAATGAAAATAACAATAACAAGATCATCTATCTTTTTTAGTATAACTTTTACATTTTTACTATCTTTGATTAGTATATTTTTAGCTGCAATTTTTCTTTTAGAATATGATAAACAAGAATATACTGATAAACTAAATACAAAGTACTCTATTATTGCCCGTGCTACACTTTTTCATCTCAATAACTTTATTGATAAAACAGAACTTCAACAGCAAATAAAAGATTATAGTATGAGAAAAATCAATAATGACAAAATAAAAGACTATATTATTTCAAATTCTAAAATAATCCAAAAAATAGAGAGCAAAATAGGTAATAGTTCAATTTTAAAATATAAAAAATACCACTATTTACTTATAGAACATGAAAAAGAAGTTCTTCTATTCAAAGATGAAGATTATCAACCTCACCGCTATGATGTTATAAAAATCATATTTGGTTTTATCTTTTTAATTATAGTCATGTCATACGTAATGACTATAAGAAAAATTAAACCTCTTAGGCGACTCAAAAGACAGATGGATAAATTTGGAGCTGGTAGCTTAGATATAGACTGTGAAAAAGATGGAGAAGATGAAATTTCCCAGGTATCTAACTCTTTTCAACATGCAGTTGATAAGATTCAAAAACTAAATAACTCAAGACAACTATTTTTGAGAAATATTATGCATGAACTTAAAACTCCTATCACAAAAGGTAGAATTACAGCTGAAATGATAGAGAGTGGAAAACAAAAAGATAGACTTATAAATGTCTTTGAAAAACTAGAACTTCTTATCAATGAATTTGCATCAATCGAACAAATTACATCGGGAGCTGGTATACAAAATATTAGACCAGCAAGATTAATTGATATCATAGATGAATCTATAGACTTAGCTATGGTTCCCTCATCTTCATATAAACTAGAGATTGACGACTCATTAGTACTAAATGTTGATTTTAGACTCTTTACAACAGCTGTTAAAAACTTAATTGACAATGGTATAAAATATTCTATAGATAATTTTGTTACCATAACAGCAACCAGAAAAACAATATCTTTTATCAGCAAAGGTAGTCCTTTAGAATATGATCTAAGCTACTATGTACAACCTTTTATCCAAGAAAAAAGCTCTCATCAAAGCTTTGGATTAGGGCTATATATAGTTGACAACATAGTAAAAGCACATAATTTAGAATTTAAATATCATCATAAAAATGGTTTAAATTATTTTTGCTTTGAAAACATAGATAGTTTATTGTAAAATATATAAGTTAAAATCTAAGGAGATATAATGTCAAGTATAGTTTTTTCAAAAAAAGACCTTGTTTCACTAGTTGATCATCATATAGCACTTCTAGAGAGGTTTGGTATCACAGATGAAGCTCCATTTTCAATAATTTATTTTTCATTAGAAGACAAAGAAGAAGTAGATAGTATTGAGATTTTCCAAAAGATACTAAGACAAACTGACGCTCTTTTTCAAGTTAAAAATAGTTTTATTGTTATGCTTCCTGGAACAGACTGGAATGGAGCTACTGAACTACTCTCAGGAATACAAAGCTTTTTGGATCAAAAAGCTCAAGATAATATTGTAAGCTTTCCTGAAGATGGTAAAAATGCCAAAGTTCTTCTTAGAAAACTTCAAGACCTCATAGAAGATAATAGTGAGGATATTGTTAAACTAATTTAAGTATTACCCAAATTACTACTCATTTCTAAGAGTATCTAATACATTTACTTCTGTAGCTTTATGTGCTGGATAAAAAGCAGATAGAGCTACAATAACTCCTGCACCAACTACAATCATACTAAAATCAGTCATAGATAACTCTAGTGGTAACTTTGATGAACCATATACATCAGCTGGCAAGTCTATTAAATCAAATGAGCCTAAAAGATATAATGATAAAAATCCAAGTCCTATACCAAAAACCATTCCACCACCACCAATAATAAGGCCTAGATAAAAAAATGCTTTTTTTATCTCATCTTTAAAAACTCCCAAAGATAGAAGAAGTGCTATCTCTTTTCTTCTATTCATAACTGTCATAAGAAGTGAGCTAATTATATTTAGAGATGCTATAAGAATAATAAGCATCAAAACTATAAAAAGTGCACGTTTTTCAAGAGCAAGAGCAGAAAAAAAGTTACCATTCATCTGCCACCACCCTACTACACTAAGATAGTTTGGAAGTATCTCTTTTATACGTTCTATATCTTTAAAAGGTGCATCACTATATACATGTATACCATCAAATGTATTAGCTTTATATCTAAGTATCTTTGATAAACCTTCTAAAGATGTATACATATAAAGTTTATCATAAGCTATAAGTCCTGATTCAAAGTTAGCTTTATAAGTAAATCTTTTCATCTTTGGAATTAAAGATAATCCACCTGGGTCACTTTGAGTAAAAACGATTGTAAGCTTTTCTCCATCATCAAGATAATAACTATCTTTTATCTGTTTTCCAACAACTATATCAAATTTACCTAGCTTTTTTTCTCCAATGCCTTTTTTTAAAACACTATTTATAGCTTTTTCTTTTTCAAAATCTACACCAAAAAGCATACCACCTTCTAGTTTTTTACCTCTTTTTGTTATAACTTGAGAAGAGATATAAGGACTAAATTTTAATTCAGGAAATTTTTGTGAAAGTAATTCAACATCATCACTGCTTATCATTTGAAAGCTATTTGGATGAATTGTAAGAGGATAGTTCATAGTAAAAAGTTTTCTTTCAAACTCTTTATCAAAACCATTCATAATAGCCATAGCTACCATAAGAACCATCAGTCCAATTGCAACCCCAAAAAAGGCTAAAAATGCACTGATAGTTATAAAAGGTTGAGATTTATCAAATCTCAAATATTTTTTAACAAGGTAACTACTTATACGCACTAGGCAAGTATACCTTTCTTAGGTCCACTTTTACCACAACACTGCTTATACTTTTTTCCACTACCACAAGGGCAAGGATCATTTCTAGGTATCTTTTTCTCAACAACAGGCTCAGTTGCTATACTCGCATGTTCCATCCTTATACCTTCAGAGTTTTCAGCCTCCATTCGCGCTATCATCTCTTCCATAGCACGTCGTTCTTCTTCTTCCTTTTCGTCTCTAAGTTGTACTAAATGTAGAGTTTTTATACTCTCAAATTTAATCTGCTCAACAAGTTCTATAAAAAGATTATAACTCTCTTTTTTATACTCTGTAAGTGGGTCTTTTTGGTTATAACCACGAAGTCCTATACCAGTTTTTAGTATATCCATTTGATAAAGATGATCTCTCCAAGATTTATCTAAAACTTGTAGATAAAGTATTCTCTCTATTTCATGACGTTGTTCATCATCTACAACTGACATTTTTTTCTCATAATTATCTTTTAAAGTTTTTTCTATATGTAAAGATAATTCAGAAAAATCAAGCTTTTGTAACTCTTCTTTACTAAATTCTTCTTGCATTTCAGCTTTTAGAAGTGAAATCAAGCTCTCTAAATCAAACTCTTCTTTTATACTTCCTTCATAAATCTCTGCACGAAATAGAACATTTTGAACATACTCTGCTCTAACTTCATTTAATTTTGAATCAATATCATAATCTTTATCTAAAAGATTATTTCTAAAATTATATATTGTAAGTCTTTGCTTATTTGCAACATCATCATACTCTAGAAGATGTTTTCTTGATTCAAAGTGCATCTGCTCTACTTTTTTCTGAGCATTTTCAACTGCACGAGTAACCATTTTTGATTCTATATGCTCACCCTCTTCTATACCAAGTCTGTCCATGATATTTCTTATCTTATCACTACCAAAAATACGAAGTAAATTATCTTCTAGACTTAAGAAAAATCTACTCTCTCCTGGGTCACCTTGACGACCTGAACGTCCACGAAGCTGATTGTCTATACGTCTACTTTCATGCCTTTCAGTTGAGATAATATAAAGACCACCAAGAGCTTTTATCTCATCAGTTAGCTTTATATCAACACCACGTCCAGCCATATTTGTAGCAATAGTAACTGCGCCTTTGCTACCAGCATCTTTTACTATTTGTGCCTCTTTTTCATGGTTTTTAGCATTTAAAACTGAGTGTGGAACTTTTGCATTCTTCAAAAGACTATGAAGTAACTCACTCTTTTCAATAGAAGCAGTACCAACAAGAACTGGCTGCCCTTTTTTATGACGCTTTTTTATATCTATAATTACAGCTTCAAATTTCTCTTTTTCTGTTTTATAAATAAGGTCATTTTTATCCTCTCTTATCATAGGTAAATTTGTAGGAATAGATATAACATCAAGAGAGTATATTTGAGCAAACTCAGTTGCTTCAGTTTGAGCAGTTCCTGTCATACCTGCAAGTTTATTGTACTGTCTAAAATAGTTTTGAAAGGTAATATCTGCTAAAGTTTGTGATTCTTCTTTTATCTCAACTTTCTCTTTTGCCTCAAGTGCTTGATGAAGTCCTTCACTAAATCTTCTTCCTTCACTAAGACGCCCTGTAAATTCATCAACTATAACGATCTCGCCATCTTTTACAACATAATCAACATCAATTTCAAACAGATATCTAGCTTTAAGTGCTTGGTCAAGGTGATGAGAAAGAATAGCATTTTCCATACTATATAAGTTATCTACACCAAATAATTTTTCTGCTTTTTCATTTCCCTCTTCAGTTAAAGATACTGTTCTATTTTTTTCATCTAAAGTAAAATCTACATCTTTTTCAAGTTTTTGTGCAACTCCATCAGCTATTTTATAACCTTCAAGAGTTCTATCAGTTGGTCCAGAGATAATAAGAGGTGTTCTTGATTCATCTATCAAAATAGAGTCAACTTCATCTACAATTACAAAGTTATGACTTCTTTGCATTTTTTCACTTGAAGAGTAACGCATATTGTCACGTAAATAATCAAATCCATATTCATTGTTAGTTCCATAAGTTATATCACAGTCATATTGAGCTTTTCTATCTTCTTCTGTATCTGCTGTTATAATTCCAACACTTAGACCTAAAAAGTTATATATTGCTGACATCTCTTCAGCATCACGACGAGCAAGGTAATCATTGACTGTTACAACATGCACCCCTTCACCACTCATAGCATTTAATACAACAGGTAAAGTAGCAACAAGAGTTTTACCTTCACCAGTCTTCATCTCTGCTATATCACCTTGATGCAAAACCATGCCACCTATCATCTGTACATCAAAATGTCTCATTCCAGTTGTTCGTTTACTTGTCTCTCTAATTATGGCAAATACATCATTTTGTATATCATCTAAACTTTTTGTCTTATTTTTAATCTCATCCCTAAAAGCATTGAATGCTGCTTTTAACTCATCATCACTCATCTTCTCATATGTTGCTTCAAGAGCATTTATCTGATTTACACGACCTCTATATTTTTTAACTATTCTGTCGTTTTGTGTTCCAAAAATTTTATTTACTATACCTAACATCTGTGTTTACCTTTGTCAATTCGTTTTCAAAGCGTTGATTTTACCATACTTTTACTATTATTTTGATAAAACTACATTATAAAAACTTTTTAGGACAAATAATGAAACTTTTTAGCACTTTTTTAATTACATGTAGCGTTATATTTGCTGGAGTCTTTGACTTTGAAACTATAAGTAGCGAATTTAAACAGACCATAACAAATGAAGAAAATTCACACATAATATACAAAGGTAATTTTTATGCAACAAACAAAGCAAAAGCCCTTTGGATTTATAAAACTCCAATAGATAAAAAAATTTATTTTACACAAAAGAGAGTTGTTATCATAGAACCTGAACTAGAACAAGCTATCATTACAAACCTACAAAGCACTCCAAATCTTACAGATATTTTAAAAAGTGCAAAAAAGAGAAACAACAACACGTATGAAACCACTTATGATGATGTAAAATATATCATTGAAACAAATAATAATCAAATAAGAAGTATCTCTTATAGTGATAAACTAGGAAATAGTGTCAAAATAGAGCTATTTAACCAATCAATAAATACCTTTTTAGATGATGCACTTTTTATACCAACTATACCAAATTATTTTGACATAGTTACTCAATAATAATCTTTTGAGGCTTACTATAATAATATCCTTGTGAATACTCTATATTTAAAGATTGAACTTTATCAGCAACCGATTTATTGTGCACATACTCGGCTATGCAAGGTATATTATTCTTTTTTGCAAAGAAAATTATGGATTCAACTATATCTTGACTCTTCTTATTTGTATCAATATCTTTAATATACTTTGCATCAAGTTTTAAAAAATCTATATCCAAATCAAGTAATCTCTCAAAATTTGAATACTGTGTACCAAAATCATCAATAGATATTTTGTAACCAGCTTCTTTAAGCAAATTTAGTTGAATTAGATGATTTTTTCCAGAGTAAGAACTTATATTTTCAAGTATTTCCAATGAAACTCTTTTGGGATCAATACCAAACTCTTTCGCATTTTTATTTAAATGCATTAATAAAAAGTTTTGATCTAAATCCTCTTCTGTTATATTAATTGAAAAATTATAATCATATTTTGCCATGATAGAAAATGTTTTTTCTATCATAATTTTTGTAATCTTAGGTAAAAGTCCAGAAAGTTTTGCAGTGTCTAAAAAAATATTTGGAGAATAATACCCATTTTCATGTTTAATCCTAACTAATGCTTCATAAGATTTTATTTTATGCTCATTATTATCATAGATTCCTTGAAAAAATGGTACAATGAGAGACTTTTCTATGGCATCATATAAAAGATTATTTAACTCAACAAACTGTATTAATTGACACTCTTCTATAATTTTTTCATCTTCAAAATATATTTTACATCTATTATTTCCCCTCTCTTTTGCTTCCTTTAAAGCAACTGTTGCTTTTTTGAAGAGGGTATATTTTCCAACTGTAGCTCCATAAGAAAAAGTAACATGAAAGGTCAATCTATCTACAACTATTGCATTTGTTGCAAAGTAATTTTGTATTTTTTCTACTAAAGCAACAACATCAAGATCTTCTTTATAAACAATGGCAAATTCATCTGCATTGATTCTATATAAAAGATCATGTCCACATATTTTTTTTAACATATTGGCAATTTCTATCAAAATCACATCACCAGAATCACAACCATATGCTGTATTTACATAACTAAAATTATCTACATTCAAAAGTATTAAAGTATATTTTCGTATATCTGTTTTGAGCATTTTCTGTAAAGAATTCTTATTTTTCAATCCTGTAAGTGTATCATTATAAGCAAGATAATTAAGATGTTCTTCTCGAATATTATCTTTTATAGCCATATTTATAAGCTTTTGAGCAAAAGATATCAATGAAAGATTAAAATTATCACCACTTATGTCTTTATCATAAATTATTTTAGTATCATCAAGTTTGATAGCGCTATCAGAAATATACTCTTTAAGAAGAGAATATATCTTTTCTATTTTTTCTTCATAGTTAAATTCAGAAGCAAAATAATTGAATGCTTTATCTTGAAATTTATACAATAATTTATACTTCAAAATATTCATAACTTACCCTTTTACTTACTACAACAACCTTCTTTCTTCATCTTATCAATTATATCATAAATATCTAAGTCTCTTTTTATGTTTAATTTTTGTATATATATGTTGTCCACATCAATAGCATATTTATCTCTAGTATAGTTTATAATAGCCTGTTTTAATCCCTCTTTACCTTTAGATGTCAACAAACTCTCAGCATAAAAACTACCAATAACAACATTTAATGCATCTATAATTTTAAAATCATAAACCTCTACATCACGTCCTTCAAATATCATGGACGTCTCTATTTGTACTGGTTTTTTTGATAGTTTACTAAAAATACTAACTTCAAAATCACTAACTTGAAGAATATCTTCTGCTTGTAAAGATATAAAACAAAAAAACAGTATAAAAATTATCTTACGCATTTGAATCCAAAATTGAAGCTCCTAACTCATTTAACTTTTTATCTATCATCTCTATAGATTTATCTATTGTTTCATAGCTTATCTCTGGGAGTTTTCCACCCCATATCTCTTGTGCATCATTAAAACCTTTTATGATTCCCTCACGTCCAGCTTTAAGTTTATCTACATCATCACCAGCACCCATAAGAACAAAGTTTGCTATACGTTCACTTGTTTGATTTACACCAAAAAAGCCATCTTCTGAAACTAAAGATTTAGCTTCATCTTGACTAAGCTCTCCTATAGGTTTACCATCGTAACCTATATCAGCAAGGCTAAGTATATCAGCTTGTTTATTTATCTCAACTTTTGACTCACTAATAATTTGCATTTGATATTCAATAAAATAATGATTTGAGATATCTTTTGCTTTCAAATCTTTACTATCTTCTATTTTTTTATTAGTAGACGCTGTTATATCTTTATATGCATCAGATGCAAATGAGTTATCAACATTCATAATTTCTCCTTTGTTACTGTAGGTATATCGTCAAAATAGAGTATCTTCTTCAATCTTATCTACTTTACTTTCTTCATAAAACTTTTTAACCTTAGGAGAGACTTGTATACAGCGTCCTAGATGATTTGGAAAATTATGATAACTATAATCCAAAAGTAATTTATTTGGATCTTTTGCTCTACTAATTGCTACATAAAATTGAGACTTTTCAAATATATTATCTATATTGCACACAAGAGAATCTATACTCATACCTTGTGACTTATGAATAGTAATTGCATAAGCAAGTTTTAAAGGAAACTGCTCCAAAGTAATCAAAGGTTTCTCTTCTATTTTATTATTTAGCGTTATACTCTCACTTAAAGTATACTCTGCCCTTTTTACTTTTACAAGTTTACCATTGGTTTTTTCAACAGATACTTCATCTTCATCAAGTTTAATTATAACTCCATGCTCACCATTGTAGTATGAGCCCCATTTGTTTGTACAAAAAAGTACACTAGCTCCGACTTTTAGAGTCAAATCTGCAGGAACAGGAAGATTTTTTTTCCAAGTCTCTATACGCTTTACATGTAGAGATGGAAAATGAACTTTTTCCTTTGCTTTTAAAAGCATAGGTTTACTCTCTAACTCTTCAAGTCTTTGAAGATTAACTATATCAGCCTCTTTGTTTCTTCCATAAAGTATAGTTGGATTTTCATCTCTAACATGAAGATGTTCTCTAAGTCCTTCTAAATAGTATCCAACTTCATTATCCAACTCACCTCTTCTAATACGATTGAGTATATGAAAAAACTCTTCATCTTGAGTTCTTTTGGTTCGAGTCAACTCCACAATGTATGGCTCAAAATACTCCCAAGCATCACTTTCAAAAGCAAATTCACGGTTTCCAAATAGAGTGTCATCTTTTTGAACTCTAGATTTTACTGGAGGAAGTTGAAAAAAGTCACCTACGAAAAGTAACCTACCATCAAAACTACCACTCTTAAGTCGATAGAGTATCATTTCCATCAATTCACTACTAACCATACTAATCTCATCTATGACTAGTAAATCAGCAGTATAAAGTATCTTATTTAGCTCTTTTACTCTGTTTTTTGTATATTTATCATTTTTTTTCATCTCTTGAAGATTGTTTGAGATACCAAAACAGAAAAAACTATGTATAGTATGTCCATTAACATTAACCGCACTAACCCCTGTGCTACCTAAAACAACAACTTGCTTTGCCTCTTTACGTAAAGCACTTATAAGTTCTGTAGTCAAATAACTCTTCCCAACACCACCACCACCAGTGAGTAGTAAGTTCCTTGTTTCAAGTAGTTTTTTAACTTTTGCTAGTAGTTCCAACTAAAATCCTATATTTTTTCGGTATTATATCATTTATGAGAAATTTATTAACTATAATCTTCATTTTATTTTTGTTTGTTGGCTGTGCTCAAAAAGAGATACAAGTTTTGAATTACAAGCAAAACACAGATTATCTCGTTAAAGAGATAGAGCCTATTGATGTAAAAATGAAAAACTTTACTTCAAGAGAGTTTATGCCTTGGAGTATTGGCTCTATTCGTATAAGTAAAGATAGAGCTTCTTGGGCAAACTTTGTATATAGAAAAAAAGACAAATACTATGCTGAAAACCTTTTGCCTTGGAATTTTGATGAGATAAAAGATATTATAAAATTAACAAATTTTAAAGAGTACAATAAAAATATACACTATGCAATAACAGTAGAAAATACACAAGTTAGGAACTTACCAACATATAAACCTTTTTTTAGAAAACCAACTCTTGCAGGAGAGGGATTTCCCTTTGATTATATGCAAAATACTCTTCTACATGTAAATACACCTTTATTTGTTTCACACTACTCTAGTGATGGGGCTTGGGCGTTTATACAGAGCCCTGTTTCAACAGGTTGGATTCCAAGTAAAAGTTTTGCTATTTTAAATGCAAAAGATAGAAATGAATTTAAAAATAGCAAAAAGATAGTTTTTATAGATGATAACACTCCTATATATGATGCTAAACAACAGTATCTTATGCATGTGAAACTTGGAGCTATATTTGCATATAAAAAAGAAGCTGAAAAGTTTTTTTACTCTTATATTTATACAAAATTTGGCAAGAAAAAAAACACGCCTATCTTAAAAGAGCATACAACTCTGATGCCTTTAGAGTTTAACAAAGAAAACATTCTACATGTAAGCAAACAACTGCTTGGTGAAAAGTATGGCTGGGGTGGATACTTAGAAAATAGAGACTGTTCAGCTATGACAAAAGACTATTTTGCACCTTTTGGTATCTGGCTTCCTAGAAACTCAGCTTCGCAAAAAGATTCTGGGGAGTATTTAGGTCTAGTAGGATGGAACAACAAGGAGAAAGAAGATATGATTTTAAAGCATGGAATCGCTTTTTTAAGCCTCATATACCTCAAAGGTCATATTATGCTTTATGCTGGAGAATTTGAAGGCAAACCTATGGTTATGCACAATGTATGGGGATTAAAAACTCAAACAGACGGTAAAGAAGGACGGTACATCATAGGTAAAGCTATTGTATCTGACTTATTTATAGGAGAAAATTTATACAATATAAAAAAAGACTCTCTTCTAATCTCAAGAGTTGAAGGTATAGTTATAAAACCGAACCTACCGCAGTTTGGTCTCAATAGATTTGTAAATGCTTATCCTGATATCGTAGATTATCGTGACAATATACTGTTTTTTAAAGACTCAGACTCTCTTGAATACCATGATTATCTAGAAAAAACTTTTCAAGAAAAGTTAGACAATCCAAGCATAAAAGATACCCTTTCTTTAAAATATCCTGCTTTTGAAGAGATAAAACCACCAGAGCTAAATTATGACCCAGGAAGATTTAGAAATGAAGATTTACTTAAAAAACTTTATGGAGAAGATGAAAAACAAATTAGACAAAATCTTATAAAATTAACTTGGATAGATGGAACTCAAATACTCTTTAACCAAAAACAAAATGCATCTTTACAACTAAAAAAAGTGATAAATGAGCTAAAAACTATTCCAAAAAAATACGATAAATACATAACAAATATAGCTGGAACTTACAAGTTTCGTTACATCAAGGGCACAAATCGTTTAAGTGCTCATAGCTTTGGAATTGCCATAGATATAAATGTTAAACAATCAGCTTATTGGAAATGGGATAAAGTGTACAAATATAAAAATAAAATTCCAAAAGAGATAGTAGATATATTTGAAAAATATGGCTTTATTTGGGGTGGACGCTGGTATCACTACGATACCATGCATTTTGAATATAGACCTGAGTTATTCGATAGTATCGACTAAAGGTTTTTCATCAAACTCAACTCTCTCTATTCTCTCAAACTCACTTGAGATTTTGTTAGTTGAAGTTGTAATCTCTTTTACATCTTTACTTACAGTATCTATGTGTTTTGAAAGATTATCCCATCTTTTTTTATAAAGTTTAAAGTTTGATGATAGTTTCATAAGTTCTTCTTGAATTTTTTTTGCTTGCTCTTGAGTTTTTATATCTCTTACTATTGCTGTTATAGTAGTCAAAAGTGCCATTAAAGTTGTTGGAGATGCTATCCAAACTCCTCGTTTTCTTCCATACTCAATAAGCTCTTCATGATAAGCATTTATCTCTGCAAAAATAGCTTCTGCTGGAAGAAAAAGTATCGCCATCTCTGCTGTTTTTCCTTTTATGATATATTTTGAGCTAATATCATTGATATGTTTTTTTATATTTTGTTTAAAACTACTTTTAAAGCTATCATCTTCTACCATACGAGTATAGTTTTCCATTGGAAACTTTGAATCAATAGCGATAATACCCAACGGCTCTGGAGCTTTTATAATAGCATCAGCAATAACTCCACTATCAAAGCTATACTGTAAATCATATAAGTCTTTTTTATCTCCAAATATGGAATTTAGTATAGAGTTTAACTGTACCTCTCCAAAAATACCTCTTGATTTTTTATCTGTTAGAACACTTTGAAGTGAATTTACTTCACTACTAAGTGATTCTATCTTCTTTTGAGCTTCACCAATCTTAGCAATACCTACGATAATGTCTTTAAAAGTCTTATCTATGTTTTCAAAGCCTTTTGTAAGTCTTTTTTCTACTTTTTCATTTATATTTTGTAAGTTTTCTTCCACTTTTTTAGTAAGTTTTTCTATATCTTTACTGCTTTGATTTTGTATCTCTTTACTCATCTCATAAAGTGATTTTTGCTGTTCATTTCTCATAAGTTGTTGTGAGTTTGAGATTTTTATGAAAAGTTCTGCATTTTTTTCTATCTGGGTAGTAGTACTTTTTGAATTATCTAAAAGTTTCTGTTCAATCTGATTTATCTTTTCATATAAAAACTCTTTTTGTTCTACATGTAAAGATTTTATCTGCCAAATTAGTATAAGTGTACATATAAAAACTAATCCTACTATACTTGCTAATAAAATTATATTATCCATTTAGTTTTTTTCCTTTTAGTAAAGTATATAAAATAGGCAAGTAAAATAGATTTAAAACTGTAGCAAAAGCTAATCCAAATCCAAGTGAGATTGCCATTGGTTGGAGTATAACTGCCTGTCCTGCTGCAAAGAAGATAAGTGTTGAGAGTCCTAATATAGTCGTTATTGAAGTTAATAAAATCGGTCTTAGTCTTCTTGTTGCAAACCTAATTAACTCATCAATAGATGTTGCTTTTTTGATAAAATCCATCATTATAATTCCATCATTTACCACAACTCCACTAAGTCCAACAATACCTAAAAGTCCTGGCATAGTAAGATTTATACCCATAAACAGATGTCCCAAGAGAACACCTAACAATGAGAGTGGTATAGTTGTTAAAAGTATAACAGACAAAAAGATTGAATCAAACATCCATACTAAAGCAATAAAAATCAAAAATATAGCAACTATAGCGGCTTCACCCATCTCTTTTTGTATCTTTTGATTCTCTTGCTGTTCACCTTTTACATTCACAACAATACCATTTTTTCTAAACTCTTCTAAAAGTGGATTTATCTTTTTTAGCACTTCAGTTGATGTAATTTTTGTTTTTTTAAGAGAAGCAAATACTGAACTTACTCTCTCTCCTGCATCTTTATATATATCACTATAGCCATTTTTAAATTCAAAATCAACTACATCACTAAGTCTTACTTTTTTTAAACTTCCAGGGATATTGATGTAAAATGAAGCTATTGCATCGTAAGTATCTTTTAGGTTATCAACTGACCTTATCTTAATAAGCTCTCCATTATAAAACATCTTAGCAATCTCAGCTTTAAAAAAGTATGGTCTAAGTAAAGACGAGATAATTTTTTCACTAAATCCTAGTATCTCTCCATAACTATTTACTCTTAGTTTTAGCTCTCTTTTACCATCTTTTAAATCGTTTTCTACATTATATACACCATCTATATTTTCTACTGCTTTTGTAAGTTTTTCTATAGCATCTTTTATAAGTATTTCTTTTCCACTAAAAGCAATCTCAACATCACTAGAGACGATTCCTGCCCCTGGTACTATAGCTTTAAACTCCTCAAAATCATCTGTTTTTGAAAGTTCCAATGTATACTTTTTGATATCTTCTAAAATCTCTGTTGCACTTCTACCTCTTCTCATATTTGTATCATCATACTCAGGAGAAAGATATGGATTTATATATTTATTAAAAAGATTTTCAGGAATTCTATCACGTAAATCTACAAATATATGAAAGTTGTTTTCTGCAAGGTGTGGTTTATACTTTGCATCAAGCATAAGACCTGAGACAGAAGCTATAGAAGCTATCTCATCATCTGAAAACTTATCTAAAAGAATATTTTCTATCTTAGTTACTATCTTTTGTGTATCTTCAATCTTATTATTTATATTTACTTTTCCACTTATGTATATTTGTGTAGTATCAAAGTCTGGGAATAGTTGAAACTTACTATTATTTCCTAAATAAACTATCCAAGATATAACAACTATCAAAAAAAGACTAAATGAACTCTTTTTATATCTCAATAAAAATCCAAGTGTTTTACTATATGTTGAATTTAATACAAACCAAAGAGATTCATTTTTTTTCTTTTTTTCTTTTACTTTTAAAAAATCCTTTGCATGAAGTGGTAAAAAGTAAAATGCTTCAAACAGTGAACTAATTAATAAAATAGATATCATGATAGGTAACAAACGCATAAAAACACCCATCTCTCCACTCATAATTAGAAGTGGAAGAAAAGCAAATATAGTTGTTGCAGTTGCAGTTAAAACTGCTGGGAACATTTCACTTGCACCATTTATTGCAGCATCTCTTGGACTATCACCATTTTCAAGGTGTCTATATATATTTTCAGCCACTACTATAGCCTCATCTACTAACATACCAAGGGCTATAAGAGCCCCTAATAATGATAACATATTTAGACTATAACCCATAAGTTCAGCTGCAATTAATCCTATCATAAAACTAACAGGGATTCCTAAAGAAACGATAAATGCAATCCGACCACTAATAAAAATCCAAACAGAAAGACCCACTAAGATAAGTCCAAAAATTATATTGGATATGACAGTATTTAGACGATTTCTTATCCATATAGATGAATCAGAGTAGGTTTGAAATGTAAATTCAGGATATTTAAGCTCAAAATCTTTTAAAATCAGACGAATATCTCTAACCAAAGCTATAGCATTTCCACTTTTTGCCTTGTTTATACTTATCGAAAGATTGGGTTTACCATTGAAATGAGATAGTTCTGTTACATCTTCATAATCAAACTCTGCTATTGCTACATCTTTTATATATACTTTTTTTCCACTTACTTGTAAAAGAGTATTATTGATTTTCTTAACATCTTTTTTACCACCATAAGTACTTACAAAAAGATGATTTCCTCTCTCTTTTATAACTCCAACAGGAAAAACATCACTCAAAGCTGAAAGTGCACTAGCAAATGCTCCTACATCAATACCATAAGCATCTAGTTTTTTACTATCAATCTTGAAAATCAACTCTTTATCAGCGTCACCTCTTATGCTAATATCACTTAAATCTTCGATTCTTGAAAGTCTTGTTTTTATATCATTTGCCACTTTTAACATTGTCTTTTTATTGGCACTTTTACTCGCCAATGCAATAGAGACCAAAGGGTAATTCATCTGCATTATCTTGGCAATTGGTTCATCCATATCACTTGGTAAATCTTTTTTCTTAGATGATACTATATCTTTTATATCATCTAAAATTTCACCTCGTACTGCACCACTTTTCAGATAAACTACTATCTTAAAAAATCCATTTTGTATAGCGCTCTCTATTCTATCAACATTATTTAGATTTGTTAAATCATCTTCGATAGTTTTTACTGCTATCTTATCTAATACATCTGGACTTGTACCTGCATATCCACCTGTTATTGAGATTGTCTCTAAGTCTGATGGAGGAAATATCTCTTTTGGTATATTTGTATATGCAAAAATAGATAAAACAAACAAAAAAGCCAAAAATATGTGATTTAAAACACTTTTATCAACAGCAAACTTTATAAAGGAGCGTATCATTACTCTTCTAACTCAATAAAAACAGAATCTAAAACTTGATTTTTAAATCTTATTGATTCTAGTTTCTGTTTTAAGTAGGTATTTTCCTCTTTTAAAATAGAGTTTTCAGAATATAGTTTATGTATATCTCTACTTATATAATAAATTTGATTTTTTATGTATATCTTAGGCAAAATTATAGAAAAAGCTACTGCCAAAGAGAGATATATTAAAAGTAAAAATTTAAAATCTAAATTTTTTTCTTTATCATACTGTTCTAGCAGTTCTTGTTTGTCATTTGATTTACTCATTTTAATTTAAACACTCTCATTTTTGAACTTCTACTTCTTGGATTTATATTTTCTTCCTCTTTTGTAGGTATTATTGGTTTTTTAGTAACTATCTTTCCTAAAGAGTGATTGTTACCACACTCACAACGCATAACACCTACGGGACAAACACAACTCTTTGTCCAAAGCTTATAAGTCTTTTTTACTATTCTATCTTCTAAAGAGTGAAACGATATAATAGCCACTAAACAATCTTTTAATTTTGAATTATATATAGACTCTAAAAGCTCATTTAGTTCACCAAGTTCATTGTTTACTTCTATACGTATAGCTTGAAATGGCAAAGTTGCTGGGTGTATTTTTGGCTTGCCACCAAGTTTTTTAAGAACTAAGGCCAACTCTTTTGCACTTTTAAATGGTCGATTATCTATGATAGTTTTTGCAACTCTTTTAAAATCTCTCATCTCTCCATACTCAAGTAGTATTTCTTCAAGTTCACTTTGAGAATACTCATTGACAACAGTTGTAGCACTTTTTGGATTTTCTGAGTTCATACGCATATCTAAAGTTTCACTATCAAATCCAAAACCACGACTACTTTTATCTAGCTGCAAAGAAGAAACACCTATATCTGCCAAAACACCTCGTATAGGAAAATCTATATACTTACTTATTACTGTTGAAAACTTGGCGTGTTCAAAAATAACTCTATCTTTAAATCTCTCTAATCTATTCTTACTAAACTTTATCGCTTCTGCATCTTGGTCACAACAAATTAGTTTTATATTTGGATTTTGTTCCAACAAAGCTTCACTGTGTCCACCATATCCAACAGTACAATCAACAATATAACCATCATTTATATTTGTAAAAGTCTCTTTTACTTCATTTAATAATACTGGTATATGTGGTATATTCATTTAGCTCTTCTCTCTTTTTTTGATATAATACCAAACTAAGTAATAAAAAAAGGTTAAATTAGTGCAAAAGTATCTACTAAACGACTTGAAACACGTATCATTATCAATGTTTAGAAAAAATTTTATAGGTATATTTCACGGTTCACTATCTGCCAAGATTGAACAAAATAAGTTTTTTATAAATAAAAAAGATACTATTTTTGATGACGTTAAAGATGACACTTTTATTGAACTACACTCAAGAAAAGATTATAGATGGAATGAAGCTAGCTTAGATGCAGATATACATCTACATATCTATCAAAATATAAATGAAGCAAAATATATCTGCTACGCAATGCCCCCTTTTACAACTGCATACTCTTTAGACCATGATATCATTGTTCCAAAAGACTACTTTGGCTCAATGAAGTTTAGCTCTATAGAGATATATGACCCAAAGCAGTTTGAAGATTGGTATGAGAGAGCTGATATAGAGATTTATAGATATATGATGGAGAAAAAAACAAATTTGATAGTTATAAAGGGCTATGGAATCTACATATATGATAGAGATATGCTACAACTTGCAAAAACTATAGCACTATTAGAAAATAGCTGTAAACTTTTATATTACTCACATGAATTTGAAAGAGGAAGATAAAATTTTAAAAGTACCAAAAGGCATAGTTAATATAGATATGAGTAACATTGGAGATAATTTACTCTACTACAAATACAGTATAAAACATCTTATAAAACTAGAACAACAAGGTGTAGATAAAGAATCACCAAATTTTTTAAGTGCTTATCGCTCTTTTGCAGGAGCAGTTTATGAAAACTACCTATATGAAAAACTACTTATATATGCAAAACACAATCCACATTTAGGAAATTTTGTTTTAAAAGGACCACATGCTCCAAAACTAACTTCTCAATCAAACTCTTTACATGTAGATGGTCATGGACAAATAGTGTATAAAACAAAAGCTATTGAGATAGGTGAATTTGATGCTCTTTTCTTTAATGAAAAAGAAATTATATTTGTTGAAATGACACTTATAAAATCTGTAAAAAACTTAAAACGTCGACTTAGGAAGAAAAAAGCTCTTCTTGAAACTCTATTTCCAAAGCACGATATCAAAGCTCTTATAATCCTAAATAAAGGAGCAATAGGTGGTAAAAAAATGCCAGATTACTGTACAGTATGGTTTACAAAACCTTTTGAAGTAGAAGATATATATAATCATCTAAAATCAAACAAGCAGTATAAGAGAGAACCATTTATCAGGCATAAAGCACCAAATTTAGTAGATGATACTAAACTAAAAGTTTTTCCATTTAAGTACTACAATTCTTTGACGTGGATGCTACATAAATTAAGAGCAAAACCAAATAGTATATTAGATATGGAGTTTTTAAAAACATCTACTTGTACAAGATATATTGACCTTTTTACTAAAGTATATATAGGATATATGGATAAAGAAGATTTTCAAGATATGTATCCAACAATACCAGATGTTACTGAAAAAGTGGCGGTTTCAATAGAAAAAGAGCATACAGATAGACTTGTACTAACTTATTTTATGCAGTACAGTAGAAAAAAACTTATAAATATTGTTATAAAAGATAAAAAACCAACTATAGTTAAAAAAGATGCCAATGGTATTTCTGTTACAGAAGTATTTCATATCTTACGTTTGGTAGAAAAGAAGCACAAAATCAGTATAAAAGAGATAGAAATAGCTGAAAAACTTTTACGCTCTCTTGATTAATAATTGAAGATTGTATGTAAGATACAATCTTCAATTAAATTGCTACATACTAGCTTTATCAGTTATCTTATCCATTGCTTTTGAAAGCTTTGATAAAACTCCACATCCTTGAAGTTTGTACATTTTTTCAAGATTTAAAGGATCTTTATACTCTATCTTTGTTTTTCCATCAAAATCTTTATATATTAAAACTTTCATAGGCAAATCTATAGCTGCATGTATATCTCTTTGCATAATTCTAGTACCCAATTTTGGATTACCAAATATAATAAGCTTAGCATCAGTCATATCACTCCCAACTGATTTTGCACCAGCTCTATAATCTATAACTGTAAAAACTGTTATACCTTTTTTCTTTAAAATAGTCTCCATCTTACTAGCTGTATCATCTACAGAATTTTTACTATTTTTTATAGTTAAACCCCCAGCTTGTAAAGTAATAGCTGCTAAAATAGCAACAACTAAAAATTTCAATTTCACACTAACTCCTTGTTTTATTGTTATTGAATACCCATTGATTATATCAAATTTTATATAAATTCAATATTTCAAAGATTAAATTTATTTCTTAAAATATCTCTTCCCTCTTCCCAATAACCTAAATTTGAAGCTAAATTTATATGTCCTTTTTCACCAACATATACAACCTTACTTCCCCATTTATCTGCTAATAACTCTGATTTTATTAAGTTTGAATATGGATCATCACTACTAAGTATGCATACAGATTTAAATGGTAGTTTTTTTAATGGTGTATTTTCATAACCTTTTATCTCTTTTGGAAAGTTTTCACGACTTGTGTCTGGTGGAGCAACAAATAGTGCTCCTATAATCTTTTGATTTTTATAGTACTTTTTTACCCACTCTACAACCGTATGACAGCCTATGCTATGAGCTATAAATAGTATTGGTGTCTTTACATGTAAAAGAGTATTATCTAACTTCTCTATCCATAAGTCTTTGTTTGGATTTTCCCAATCTTTTTGCTCTACCCAATAAGCATTTTTAGTTTTGTTAAACCATAATTTTTGCCAATGCTCTTGCTCACTATTGCCATAACCAGCAACAAAAACTGTACTATAGATGTAAAGATTTTATAGCATCGTAAGCTACATCCATCATTGTATCTATTTCATCATAAGTGATGACATAAGGAGGCATAAAATAAACTACATTTCCAAGTGGTCTTAAAAACACGCCACGTTCCAATGCATAATCAAATACTTTTAAACCTATCCTATCTTCTGGTTTATAACCTTTTATATCAAATGCAGCTACCATACCTAACTGTCTTATGTTCTCTACATTTATTAACTCTTTAAACATATTGAGTTTTTTACCAATATATGCACTTAATTTTTTATTCTCATTTATAACATCATCTCTCTCAAATATATCCAAAGTAGCATTCGCTACACTACAACTAAGAGGATTTCCAGTAAAACTATGAGAGTGTAAAAATGCTTTTTGCTCATTGTAATCACAGTAAAAAGCATCATAAATAGCATTAGTTGTTAGTACACAAGAGAGTGGAAGATAGCCACCTGTTAGACCTTTGCTCAGTGTCATAAAGTCTGGAGTAATGTTAGCTTGATTGACACCAAACATAGTACCAGTTCGTCCAAAGCCCGATGCAATTTCATCTGCAATGAGATGAATCTCATACTCGCTACACAATTCACGAGCAAGTTTTAAATACAGAGGTGAATACATATGCATACTTCCAGCACATTGAATTAGAGGCTCTAAAATAAAAGCAGAAATTTTATAAGAGTGTTCAATCAAAATCTCTTCTAATTCAGAAGCTGCCTCATGTGCTGCCTCATCACTTTGATCTTTTGGTACTGGAACTTGGAGTGTTTTAAGTAGTATAGTATCAAATGTATCTTTATACAATCCTACATCACTAACTGAAAGTGCTCCTATAGTCTCACCATGATATCCATTTTCTAAAGAGAGAAAATATGGTCTTGTTTCACCTCTATTTTTATGATACTGATAACTCATTTTCAACGCAACTTCAACTGCACTCGAGCCATTATCTGCATAAAATACCTTTTCCAAGCCTTTTGGAGTAATATCTACCAATCTTTTTGATAACTTTACAATAGGTTCGTGAGTAAAACATGTTAGTATTACCTGTTCTAAGTTATCAACCTGCTCTTTTAATTTTTGGTTTATGTATTCATTGGAATGTCCAAAAATATTGACCCACCATGAACTTATGGAATCTATGTACTTATTATCATCATAATCATATAGATAAATCCCTTTCCCTTTTTTAATAGGAATAAGCGGTAATTTTTCATAATCTTTCATCTGCGTACAAGGGTGCCAGATATGTTCTAAATCTTTTTGGGCTAAATCTACACTTTTTTTGCTCATTTTCTCTCCAAATCTCCGACTTTATGGTCGTTTAATAACAATATAGATAGAATTATACCAAAAATAAAGAGCAGTATAGTCTGCTTAAAGGATTTCGATGATTACTTGGATGCAACGTCACAAAAAATACTTGGTTGTAACAATTTGGATAAGCGTAATAGCGTTTGTTGGTGCGGGTTTTGTTGGTTGGGGAGCATATGACTTTAACTCTGATCGTGCTTCGGCAATTGCAAAAGTAGGTGATAGAAAAATAACAGTACAAGAGTATCAATTAGCTTATGCTAACTACTACAACTTTTACAATAACACGTTAGGCGGTACGCTTACTCAAGAGAAAGCTGATAAAATGGGTCTTGAAAAGTTAGTTATACAAAGTATTATTAACGAAACTCTTATACTAGCATATGCAGATGAGATTGGTTTACGTACAACAGATGCAGAAGTTAAAAAAGCACTTGCATCTGATACTGCTTTTCAAAAAAATGGAGTTTTTGATAAAGAAACTTACTACAGAGTAATCAAACAATCACAACTTAAGCCAAAAGATTATGAAACTGGTCTAAAAAAACAGATTTTACTCACAAAAGTACAAAAAATATTAAAACTAAAACCAACAGACTCTGAAAGAGAATTATTTATCTCTTCTATGTTTATGAAAGATAGACTCTCTGTAGATGTAATTTATCTTGATAGTAGTGAAGCTATCGTAAATGAAAAAGATATAAAAAAGTATTGGGATGAACATAAAACAAACTATCTAACAGAAAAAAGTTATGATTTAAACACTATAACAATAGCACTCTCTTTGGCACCTATAGATGAAGAGGCATTAAAAACTTTCTACCAAGAAAAAAGACATAACTATAAAGCAGCAGATGGAAAAATACTTAGTTTAAATGATGCTAGAGCAGATGTGGAAAAAGATTATCGTCTTAAATTATCAAAAAGAGAAGCTTTAGAAACTTATCTTTTATTTAAAAAGTCTCAAATGAATGCAACAGGAACGAAAAATGTAAAAATAAGTGCTACCGATTTTCCTGTTGACAAACTGACAAGTGCAAAAACTGGTCAAGTTTTAAAGCCAATCAAAACAAAAGATGGATACATAGTTGTAAAAATTAAAAGCATAAATAATCCTCAACCTAAAACATATGAAAATGCAAAGCCAACTATACTAGCTCAATTACAAGCTGATAAAAAAACATCTGCTCTAAAGAAAAAAGCAGAATCAAGACTAGGTATATTTAGAGGGAAAGATATAGGTTTTGTTAGTAGAGATAGCAAAATAAAAATACCAGGACTTAATGCAGCAGAGAGTTTAGAATTTATCAATTTTGTTTTTGATAATAATAAAATAAGAAATTTTAAGATAATAGGTGAAAAAGCTGTTTTATACCAAATTTTGGAACAAAACTTGCTTAGTAATAACAAAGCAGAAAAATATGCTACACTTGTTAACGATACTATCTCTCAGATGAAACAGACTGAGATTAATCAAAACTTAGTAGTTAATTTGAAAAAAAGATATGATATAGAACAATACTACAAAGGAAACTAATTGAGCACTACGATTTTAGGTATTGACATTGGTTCAAGTAAAATTTGTGCCATCATTGCTGAAAAAAATGATGATGGTATCAAAATTCTTGGAGCTGGTATCGCAAAGTCACAAGGTCTTAAAAAGGGAATTATTACCAATATTGAACTAGCTTCAAAGTCTATCAAAAATGCTCTAAATGATGCAAAAAGAGTAGCAGGTACTCAATATGAGAAAGTAACTGTTTCTATCTCCGGAGCATATACAAAAAGTATAGATAGTAGTGGTGTTGTTAATATCCCTAATCGTGACATTGGTATCAGAGAAATAAACCGCGCTATGCAAATGGCAGACCATAATGCAAATATACCAAACGAATACGAAAAACTTCATATACTTCCATATAACTTTAAAGTAGATGATCAAGAGTTTATTGATGATCCACTAGGGATGAATGGTGCTAGACTTGAAGTACAAACACATATAATAACTGCACAAAAATCATCATTAAGTAATCTTGAAAAGGCTGTAAAATCAGCTGGTGTTGAGATAGACAATATAGTCTTAGGTGGGTATGCTTCTAGTATAGCTGTTTTAAATGAAGATGAAAAAGAACTTGGTGTTGCTGTCATTGATGTTGGTGGTGCCACATGTAACCTAGTTGTACATACTAATAGTGCTGTAAGATACAATGACTTTTTGGGTGTCGGTTCACTAAATATCACAAATGACTTATCAACTGCACTTCATACTCCACTTGGAGCTGCAGAAAATATAAAAATAAACTATGGTTCTTTAGATGGAAACTCTAGTGACCTTATAGAACTCCCAGTAATTGGTGATGATGGCTCAACTCACGAAGTATCTTTAGATATAGTTTCAAATGTTATTTATGTTCGTGTAGAAGAAACACTAATGATACTTGCAAAATCACTTGAAGATAGCGGATATAAAGACCAACTTGGAGCTGGTATAGTTCTTACCGGTGGCATGACTAAGCTAGAAGGCATAAGAGAACTAGCATCAGCTATATTTGACAATATGCCAGTACGTGTTGCAAAACCAAAAGAGATGGATGGCCTTTTTGAAACATTAAGAGATCCTGGCTATTCTACTGCGATTGGTCTTGTTCTTTACGGAGCTGGACAGTTTACTCCTTATGAGATAGATTCAAATAAAAAACTAAGATATAAAGATGAATCTATATCTCCTAGTAAAAATGTACAAAGTATTTTAGATGGAAAAGATAATGATAATCTTAGTATTGAAGATAGTGGAATAGAAAGTGCTAAAGATAAACTAGCAAATATAAAAATAGAAGATATAGAAAAAAAAGATAGTTTTTTTAGTAAAATATGGAACCGTATGACACAACTGTTTTAAAGTTTTATCAATAGATAAAACTTTAGTGAGAAAATTTAGTTTAAACCTATTTAAACTAAAGTAGAAATAAAATAGTCTAGGAGAAAAAATGAGTGGTTTTAGTATAGAAGAAGCAAAGCACATTTATGGAGCAAAAATAAAAGTTATAGGTGTTGGTGGCGGTGGTGGAAATATGGTCAATCATATGATAGCACAAGGTGTAACAGGTATTGATTTGATAGTTGCCAATACCGATGCACAAGCACTAGAGCACTCAAAAGCTTCAATAAAACTTCAACTTGGTGAAAAAAAGACTAAAGGTCTTGGCGCAGGAATGC
>CAZBPU010000004.1:0-34329 GCA_964493845.1 uncultured Sulfurospirillum sp. | reverse complement strand
TATATCCATAGCTTCCTGCTTCTACACTAATATCTGCACTATTTTTATTTTTTACTTTTTTTGTAGTTATTATAACAGCCCCAGCTAAAGCAGTATTTCCGTATAGATAACTAGCTCCACCTTTTATTACTTTTATTGATTCTATTTCATCAAGATTAAACTTAACTTTACCACCATTTTGTAATACAGGAACTCCATCTATAACTATAGCAACTCCAGTATCTTCTCCCATAAACTCTTGTTGTCCTATACCTCTTATATGAATCTCAACTGCACTATTTCTTACATCTGCTGTAATCCCTGGTATAGTTTGAAGAAGTTCTCCTATATTTTTAGGACTTATCTTCTCTATTGTTTTTTCATCTATAACATTTACTGTTGAAACTTCCGTTTTTGCATCAATATCTGAACCTACTATAGTAGATGATTCAACATTGATTGTTCCTAAATCAGCAGCATTGACACTTAGTGCTAATACCCAAATCATTAAAAAATACACATTCTTACCCACAACTCACTCCTCAATTATATTAATTTAAGTACGCAACTATACATAAAAATTGCAAATTAATTGTTAAGAAACTGACTAGAAATAGACTTTTATAAAAATAAACAATTATTTAACAATCTTTAGATAGACTACGAACAAAGGAGTACCAAGTATTCCTAAACTATTTTAAATGGAGATATAAGAATGAAAAAAATACTACTGGGTATATGTATACTCGCAATTGGTTTGAGTGCTGTACAAATGCAAAATTATAGAGCAGTACCTATGGATAAAGCTACATTAGTAAAACAAGGTAAAGAGAAGATGTATTGTAGTGTATGTGGTATGACGCTACCTATGTTCTACAGAACAAATCATGCTGCTGATCATGATGGTATGCATGATCAATACTGCTCAATTACATGTGCTATTGAAGACAAAGTTATAAATGGTAGAAAACTTACAAATTATAGAGTTGTTGATAACACTACTTTAAAACTTATACCTTCAAAAGATGCTTTTTTTGTTGTAGGTAGTAAAAAGCCAGGAACAATGAGTAACATAAGTAAATATGCTTTTGGAACAAAAGAAGCAGCATTAGCATTTCAAAAAGAGAATGGCGGTAAGATTATGGGCTTTGATGAGCTTGTAAAACTTGTTGAAAAAAATCAAGCTAAAGATATGGCTGCAACTAAAAAAAGACAAGCTAAAGCTATCAAAAAAGGTGCGATGATGTACAGCAAAATGTGCAAAAAAACAGATAAAAAGTTTATATCTACTGCACAAGCAAAATCTTTCATAAAACAGAGTAAAATATGTGGAAACATTAAAGGTAAAAAACTCCAAGCGATAGCTATGTATTTAGCTAAAACAAACAGATAATTCCTCCTATAAAGTTCCAATCATTACAAAATGATTGGAACTTTTTTTATTCTCTAATAAAATCTATGAATCTCTTCCATAAGATTATCTATTGTTATATGCTCACCTTTCTTACTTAAAAAATCATCAAGATACTTTTTACTAGCATCTATACCATCTTTAGATTCAATCTCTACAAGCTTTTTATACAAAGGAAGTAAAACTTCTGTTATGTGCTTAGACGTTGCCTTTCTATATGCTTTATAGCCTATTATTTCTTTTGTATTTATATCTCTCATTGTTTCAAAATGAGTAAATACCCAGTAATATCTTCCATCTTTTGCCATATTTTTTATAACAGCTAATATATTTTTACCAGCTTTAATCCTATCCCAAAGAAGTTTAAATATAACTCTTGGCATATCAGGATGTCTTACAATATTGTGAGGTTGTCCTATAAGCTCTTCTCTACTATATCCTGAAATCTCAGCAAAATAATCATTACATTGAGTTATAATTCCTTTAGTATCTGTTTGTGACTCTATATACTTACTTCTATCTAATACAATCTCTTCATCTACTGGTTTGATTTTATTCATTTTAACTCCGATAATATTTTTTTTCTTATTTTTGGATTTGTCATATTTTCACCTCTTAGCATTTTTAAGCTCATCTCATCAAAACCTATAAATCCATTTTTTTTGTTTTCATAAGCTCCAAATCCATAATGCATAGGTGTTGAATCACTTATACTAAACAATACATCTTCTGCTTTTTTCCATTTTTTTGTATCTTGTGTAAAAAACCAAATTGTAGTCTCTTTTGCATCTATTTTTTGTTCATTTAGCCATAAAACAGCACATCCTGGATCATCAAAAAAATGAGTTTTATTATCACTTGTAATGATTTGAACAGTATGAGCTTTTCCTACTATAAACATATGACACTGTGGACACTGTACCTTATTGTCTTTTACTTCTAAAGGGAGTTTTTTTATATTTTCTATCTCAGTTGCACTTTTATTTACTATACTTATATAATAAAAAATCCCAATTAATGCTATAATTGGGAAAAGCACAAGTATGACTTTTTTCATTACATATCCAAGTATCTAATAAGTCCAATTGTTACTTTTTCAAATGGCATAACTCTGGTTCCACCATATTTTAACTTAAAAAGATTTGCACTGTAATTGTCTTTGAAAGGTATTAAATCATCTCCGTGAGGACCAGCTACATGACTACCAAATACATAAACAGATCTTTTTGCATCTTTTTTTGTTCCATTTAAATAATCTTGGATATATATATCTTTTATCTTTGTCTCTAAAAACTTATGTTTTATAAAGTATTCTTGATGAAAATATACTTGCATCATAGCTTTTACAGATACAAATTGAACAACTTTACCATTTTCCAAAGTCGCTTCACATAAAAATTGTGGATATTTTTTCAAGGGTAATTGATATGCTAAATCACTTGCATTATCATCAAGTAATTTAATACCTGAACCAAAAACACTAACTGCTACTAAACAAATAACTAAAATAAACTTTTTCAAATTAACTCCTATAATAAATCTTTTTTCTTAAATGCAACAAAACCAAAATATGAAAATAGTAATCCCAATATAATTGGATATACCATTGAATAAACAATCAATAAATTTGCGCCAAGTGTATCTAGTAAATAGTATGCTACAGGGCCTATTACTGTTAATTCTGGGTCAAATAAAGATATTGCTCCTATTCTAAATACTTCAATAGGATTGAGTAAAGCAGTAGCAATAATCACTTCATCTGTAATCCTTCCTTGTAACATTAAACCAATCAAAGCAATATCTATAAAAGCTAACAATATAATCCAAATCATAAAAGAGCTTCCGATAGCGATATCAGTTGATTTTACTATAGTTGATATAAAAAAAGCAATACCTAAAAAAACAAAACTCATAGCAAATAGTAATCCAGAATATAAAAATATCATATTCCAAGGTAAATCTCCACCTTTAGTTAATCCAAAAATAACACCTAAAAACAGTGCAAAAATAACTGGTAAAAATACTGTTAAAAATCTGCCTAACATTTTTCCCCAATAATAGTTATTTAATGATATTGGAAATGACAGCATATACTCTAAAACGTTACTTTCTCTATCTCCACTTATAGATTTTACAGTCGTTATAAGTATAAATATAGGTAATATTATAATAGTTACTTGTATAAATATCAAAAGCATTCTACTAAGTCCAGTAAATCCCATAACTACTGAGTCTGAAACACCTGTTATAAAAAATAGTGCCATCAATCCACCAAAAACTATCGAATAAACATAAAACCACTTTGAACGAAGAGACTCTTTTACATCCAAATATGCCACTAAAAACAAGTTTTTCATTTATTTTTTCCTAACTCTTTTACTTTTTGTATATTAAATTTTTCTACTTTATAAACTACCTTTTTTGCATCTTCAAAAGATAAAATATCGGCTTTTTTAGGTCTATTTTCTTTAGAGTATGCAGCTAAACCATACGCCATAGGTGTTATACTGTCATCAGTATAGTAAGCAGTTCTAGCATCTATCCAATGTCCATCTTTTGCATCAGTTATCCAAAAAATAGCTTTATCTTTCCACTGTATTTTTTCTTCATCTAACCACAGAAGACCACAGCCTATATCATCAAATTTATACGATTTTCCACTTTTAGGATTTATAATTTCAAATGCAAATTTTCTCTCACTAATCGCCATTTTACATCTTTCACACATATCTCTATCCCAATGAACTTTACTAACTCCACCTATCTCTTTCTTCTCACATCCAATTAGAAATAGTCCAATAAATATAAATAGTAAAATTGATAAATTAAATTTTTTCATCTTCCACTATCTTTCCTAAATCCATATAAATTTTTCTATTTATCAAGTTTTCTATCTCATCTAATCTATGTGTTATAAATAGTGTTGAACATGACTTATCTAAATCTTTTAAGAGAGTATAAAAATGCTCTCTTGCTTTTGGATCTAAGTTTGCTGTTGGTTCATCAAATACTAATAAGGAACTCTTCTTAGAGAGTGCAATTGCAATAAGTAATTTTTGTTTCATACCACCTGAGAGTTTAAAAAACTGCTTATTTAGATTATGTTTAAGATCCAGATCCATTTTAGAAGCCTCTTCAAAAATTAACTCTTTTGAAACACCTGAACTTTTTGCTATAAAAGATATCATTTCATCTAATGTTAATCTAATAGGAGGTGGAAGTTGAGGTATAAAACTTATATCTTGTAAAACCTCAACTCTCTGTTTTATAGGCTCATGTCCATTTACTAATATAGCACCTGTATCTATATGATAAAATCCCAACATTGCTCTTATTAAAGTAGTTTTACCAGCACCATTTGGTCCCATCATTGCAATTCTATCACCTAGAGTAATTTGCATACTAACATCATCAAGAACTTTTGTTCCTTGAAAAATTTTTGTTACATTTTTTATATCAACTAACATCAGACTAAATCTTTCAATCTAAAATCAAGTTTATATGCATCTGTATGACAAACATCAAAACATCTTCCACATAAAATACAATCACCATTTTTAATGTACTCTTCTGTTTTATCTTTATCTTTTCTTGCTTTATCATATTTTGGTTTTATAAATTCTAAAACATGATCTTCAGGGCAAACTGCGATACATGCTGAACAGTGATCACACTTATCCATATCCCATTTTATTCTTGTAAGTCCAATCCAGCCTACAAAGTTATATGTTGTTCCTACAGGGCATATATACTTACACCATCCTCTTCTCGAAAAAAAGATTTCAAACAATAGTACAACAACAACCCAAATAAGAGCTAAACTCCAACCATAAGATATAAAACGACTTATAATTCCGATAGGGTTAAAAACTTCAAATACCAAATATCCATCAATAAATGCTGCTAATAAAAATATTCCCCAAAATATAAATCTTATGTTAGGATTAAAATTTCTCTCTTTGATTATCTTTTTTGATACAAGCTTAAGATGTATTTTTTCACCAATCTCACTTAACAGACCATAAGGACAAACCCAAGCACAGTATGCTTTACCGCCAACAAAAAAGTAAAACACAATAAGGGTTAAACTACCTATAAGAACATTTATATGCACACTATAATCAGATACAAAAATCTGTAAGGCAGTAAATGGATCTATAAGATGAAATCCTAAAAGTCTAGAACCATTTAGAGTTCCTTCTAATAACTGAACATCTATATAAAATGACAAGAAAAAAGCTAAGTTTAGTACAATTATACTTATCCATCTCCATCCACGCCAAGAGAGCCTAGACTTACCTTTTTTATTTTTACTAAAAAATGTACTAAGAAAGGAAGCATTTACTAGCTCCCTTACTGAACCTTTATATCTATCCATTTTTATCTCTTTTATTTATTAACGGCATCAAGTTTTGACTGAAACTGTCCAATCTCTTCAGAAAGTTCAACTAGTTGTGTATCTTTTAAGTTACCTAACAATCCATACATTACATAATTTTTCTTTTTACCAGATTTAAAATCTTGTAAACTTTGTAAAATTTTCTCTTTTGTTTGTCCTATAAGTTTTGGTCCAATTATACCTTCACCAGCAGAACCATGGCAAGATGAACAGTTTTTCTTATAAAGTGGGCTAACTTTAAAAAGCGCAACATTTCCAGCTTTATCTCTTAATGCTTTTAGCTTCTCATCCATCTCATTATTAACTTTTGAAGTATTCTTCTGTGTTGTATTATTTGTTTTAACTACAACATTTTTATTTAGCTTAACTTTTACTTGACTTTTCTCAATCAACTCAGAAATTCTTTGTACTTTATGCACCTCTTTATCTAAGTTATATACATGCACAAATGCCCAAATACTTAGTGCTACTGCAAGTCCTGCTATTATATGTCTTATCATTTTGTCACCCTCATCTCTCTTATTTGTTTATTAAAATCTGCAATCTCTTTTGCCATTGCTTTTAGTTTTTCATCACTTATTTGACTTACTAACTCTTTCATCAAAATATTTTTTCTTTTTCCTGTTTTAAAATCATTGATTCTTGCATAAATAAAATCTTTATCTTTATCCAATAAAGAAGGCCCTATAATTCCATTTGCATAATCGTCATGACAAGCAGAACATTTTACAACATAATCATGACTTAATCTTTTAATCATCATAGTTATTCTAACTCTTTCATATGGTGATTTTATATTAAGATATGCATCTATTGTTGTTCTTACTTTAGTATCTTCACTATTATATTTTGTTGCATTTTTTTCTTTATTATATGCATAGTAAAATTGCCCACTATTCTCTTTTGATACTTTTTTAGTTGTGTCTTCTTTCACTACATTTTTTGTTACTTTAATTGGCGAAGGTTCAGCTACACTTTTTGCTTCTTCTTTCTTATCTTTTTGCCCACATCCACTAAGTAGTACTAAAACTATAGATATAAATATCAATTTCTTATGCATTTTTTTTACCTTTTCCATATATATTTGAGTAACTCTCTCCAGGAATAATTTTAATTATATCCACAGGACACATCTCTACACAAACACCGCACCCAACACAAGCTTCTCTTATCTCAGGAATAAGTCCACCATCTCTTTTAATCATTCCAATTGCGTCAGTTGGCGTTGGAAATGGGCACATAGTAGCACACAAAGTACATGGTTTGTCTTTAGTTTTCTCTAATTTAACCAAAACCTCTTTTTGTAACTGCTCTTTTTCATTTTCATCACCTCTTACATCAACTTTTTTATTATCTTGTTCAGTTGATGATAATATTTTTGTATGATTATAAATATTATCTATTGCACTTTGCGGTACATTTTTATTGGTGAGCGCTAAACATGCATTGATATCATTTATAACAGCTATACCCATATCTACAAATTTGATATTATCATGTTCATGATCCAAAGCTCCTGTTGGACAAGCCAACATACAAGGGAAAGCTTCACATAAATAACATCCTCTCTTACTAGGATCTATAAAAGCCATACCAACACTTGCTCCACCATCTATATCTTCTAATTCTATTGCATCATAAGGACATACTTGAAGGCATTGTCCACATTTTATACAAAGCTTTAAAAACTGTTCTTCACTAACAGCTCCTGGCGGTCTTAATATAAGCTCACTTGATTTTAAATTTGGAGCAAAATATATACCTGCACTTGCAGCTACACCTAAAACTCCCAATCCTGTCATCTGTCTTACAAATTTTCTTCTTTTTTTATCTTCTAAAGTCAAAGGATATCTCCTATATTTATCTTTGGATGCAAATCTTTGGCCAATTCTACTGGTTCAGAAATTGGTGCTAATTTAGCTAAAAAATTTATGATGCCAATAACAGGTGAACCATAAAAAAACTTTAAACTAGGATTAAAAAACCACATTTTATCTGCATAATAACGCTCTACATGAGGTGTATCACCTATTCCATCATTGTTTCTATCAAATCCCTGATAATTATCCCAATAATTTCCATCCCAAATATTTTGTTCAACTTTTGTGTTATAAGAGTCATTGATTATATTTTCTATATTACCCTTAATAATATTATTTTTAAAAATATTTGCAATACTAAGTGAATGAAAATGTACAGCTTCACTGTTATATAAGAGTTTATTATTATTTATATAATTATGAGTATCAGGTTGAAAAGGTGATCTATCTATATATAATCCTCTAGCACAATAAATCATAGTATTATTTTCAATAGTATAATTTGTAGCATCTTTTAACCCTATACCAAGTCCTGTTGTTCCAATAGAGTTTTCTATTACATTACCTGTTGCTATTGTATCTTGAGAATACATAAAAAATATACCAACACTATTGTGTTTAAAGGTATTGTTTTTTACAATGTTTTTACCTGTATACATGAAATGTAAAGAGTATCTACCATACTCACCATAGTTTTTTTCAATCAAATTTCCATGACTATACCAAACTACAAAATCCCTAGATTTAGTAATGTGATTATTTTTCAGTACATTATCATTGCTATACCAAAGTCGTATAGCATCTCCTCTCATACCTAAGCTAAAAGGTTTAGACGTTATATAATTACCACTTATCTCACTATTGCTAACTTCTTGTAAATCTATACCAAAAAGAGAGTCTAATATTTTACAATTTACTACTTTTGAGTGATGTGCTTTTTTTAAAGCCACTCCTGCATCAACTCTTTCATGCTGAGCTCCACTATGTCTTATAGTTAAGTTTTTAAGAGTTACATAAGGACTTGTTATTATAACAACTGTTCCATTACCATCACCTTCTATAATCGCCTTTTGGTTTTTACCATCTATAATTAGTGGTTTATCTATAACTATATTACCTTTATATACTCCTGCAGGAAGTTCTAAAAGAGAACCTTCTTGCGCACTGTTTATTGCTTCTTGCAAAACGTTAGTTGCAAACAGTTGTATAATAAGAAAAAATAATATAGATAAAATTTTCATAATTTTTATTTTTCTTCTGCTTTTAATGCTTTATTTTTTGAAACTACCGCAAGTAAACATAAAATACTTATAACTAGTAGTAACCAAAACCCTGTTGTTGGATAAGAGTGTGTAGTGAATTGTGCTACTTTTCCATCTCCAAATACAGTTGGCATAAATGGTTTTATCTGAAAAGCACCCCATTCATGCATATGATGTCCAAACCAATATAACCAGTAAGAGTAAAAACCTAAAAATATAACTGGTAATGAGATAGGAATCAACATTAAAAGATTTAAAATCTTTGCATTATATACTATAAATAAAACCAAAAGAAGAGCTACAAATATAAGAGCATAAGGGGCTGCCATTCTAAGATAAGGAGCACCTCTATCCATAGGGTCCATACCTATAAAGTGATTGATAGTTTCCATTTCGAAAACATCTCCACTAAAACCATCAAAATGATAATAAACTGGTATACCATTTGGAAATGACTCTTTTGGATAGTTTGGAGCTTCAAGTGCCACATACCATATAGGAGCAGTAACTACACCTATCTCCATATCTTCTTCTACCAATTTTGCTAAATCTCCTGAAATTTCTTTTGGAGTAGTAGGACTAACATAGTTTCCTTTTTGATAATAGTTCCAAACCTTTTGAGTTAAGGTTGAAATTTTATCTCCCATTCCCTCTTTTTTTAGTTCTACCACATTGTGTGTAAACACAGCAGGTATTACAAAAAAGTAAAGTAAAAGTGATAATGCCAAAATAGCAAATATCTTTGATTTAACTAAAGATGAATTCATAATTATTGCCTTGTTGTTAATTTTTATTTTCTTAATTTTATATATATTATATACTTAAAATTAAGAAAATATAATGATAAGAATCAACACCAGGTATAAAACCTAGTGTTGATTTTGTATAGATTAAAACAAGTTTGCGTTTTTATCTATCCATTGAAGATATTCTATAATATCATCTGTTTGTTTTTCGCTCATGCCTTGGTTTGGCATTCTTAAGTTAAAGTAGTTTGTCATTGATTTAATGTAATCATTATCATACATTGTTTCAGGGTGCATAATCCACTCTTTAACCCATTTTTTACCATTTTCATGACGCTCTAAAACACCAACTAAATCTGGACCTGAACTTACTTTTCCAACAACATGACAACCATTACATCCACCTTCAAGGTATGCATCATGTCCTCTTTTTGCAGCTTCGCTCATAGGAGTTGAAATTTTCTTAACAAGTAAATCTTTTGCTCTAATTCCAACATCGGCAGTTTTTACCATATATTGCCAAATCATATTTTCAAAAAGAATAGCTTTATCAAGATCACCAGCTTTTACAGCTTCATCTGATTTTTTCTTTTGTCCAGCGATTTGTCCATATTGGTCAAGTGCATCAGTAACAAGATTTTTAACTACTGGATACTTATCAAAATGATTAGCTTTTAAGAACTTAACAACACTTTGAATAACCGCATCAGTAGCAGCATTTGTAGCTACAGTTTTATCATACTCAGCTTTAAGCTCTGCTTTTGACATTTTTTTAAGCTTTAGCTTTGCTGCTTTTGTGTACTTTTTATTTGGATCTTTAACCAACAAGTAACCCATCATTTCTAAGTGAAGTGCTGAACAGAACTCAGTACAATAGTAAGGGAAAACCCCTTCTAAATCAGCCTTAAAAGTCAATGCAACTGTTTTACCAGGCTCTAGTGAAGCATGAACATTGTATTGGTCTACTGTGAAACCATGAGTTTCATCTTCTGCACGCTCTAAGTTTGTTAAGTAAAAAGTTACTGTGTCGCCTTTATTTACTGTAACATGCTCAGGATTTATATGACTTCTAACCATAGTTCCATAAACATAAACATGATTACCTTTTCTAACAATCTTCTCTTGACCAGCTAGAGTTTTACCTTTATGAATTTTTCCAGTAAATGGATTTGTACCCATTTTATATCTTACTTCATGCTTCATCTTGCTTGCTAAAATTGCTACAGCTTGGTGAGGTTCTCCTAAAGGAATAGGCATATCATAAAGAAGTTGCATTTTTTTACCACGAATATCAATCAACTGGTGATTTTGAGGATGAAGAGGTCCAATCTCATTAAATCTATCAATTGCTAATTTATTAAGTGCAATGATATAATCTCCCTGAGGTTCTGTACTCTTTCCTTGCATACCAGCAAGGTGACCGATGTTATAGTTAACATTTTGTCTATCTTTTACTTTACAAGTAAGATAATTCCATCTTACAACTTGAGAATCAACATATAATGAAGTATAAATTTCACCATCAGTTTTCCACTTTGGTCCAATTTGATTGTGTAGAGGTCCAAGGCCAAGCTCTGCTTGACAATGAGCTGCTTTTTTCATATCTATAATTGGTATACCAAATGGATCTTTTCCAACAAAATCTTTAGCTTTGATTGCTTTTTTTATCTTTTCCCAACTATATACAGTTGCATGAGTATCAAGCTTACCACAAACTACAATATACTCTCCATCAGGAGTTACATCAACACCATGAGGTGATTTTGGCTCTGGAATCAAGAAAAGTGCATCATTTTTGACAGCCACTTCAATAGGAACAACTCTATGTCCATTGATTACTTTTACATTTTTTGGATCTTCTGCAAGTTTTGCAAGTTTTTTCCAGTTATATACTTGTAAAAAGTCTGTATCGTTACGACTTGTTCCTGCTTCAAATGGAGGAAGACCTTTTTCTATACCACCTGTATACATTTCTGAGTTGAAACTATTTGTAAAACCCCAACCATCACTAGCATTTTTACCTGAATCAGATAAATCTTGCATATATGGAGGAAGCTCTAAAGTAAAAGAGTTTTTAGGCTCAATCTTTCCTTTTTCATGATTAAATTTCCATATAGTAACACCACCACGATATGTTTCAGCATACTCATCCATAGGATGGTAATTGTTATCTAAAGGAGCAGCATATTGACAAGCTTCTAAAATATATTCACTATTTGGAGTAAAGAAAGCTCCACCATGATCACTTTTAAAAACTGGGTTAACAACTATCTGCTTTGTAACCATATCATCTAAATCTATAACAGCTATACGAGGGTTTGCTTTATCATTTATAACTAACCACTTACCATCATATGCACCTTTTGTTTCAGAAATAGCAGGGTGATGAGTATCTCCCCAAGTAATCTTTTTACCACGGATATTACCTTGAGCTAATATCTTTTTAGTATCATCATCATATCCCCATCCTTGCCAAGGCTCTGGAGTGAATACTGCTATGTATTTAAGTATTCTCATAGATGGAACACCATATACCATCATCTGTCCAGATTGCCCACCTGAACTAAATACCAAATACTTATCTCTACCACCACTCGGTGTATATGTTTTAGCAGCTGCTAACATATCTTGTGCTGATAAACCTCTCTCTTTCATCACTTTATCTAATTCTGTAGCACCACTTGCAAAAGTTGCCAAAAGTGCTATTGAAGCAGATAATGAAGAAACCTTACGTAAAACATTTCTCATTTACATTTCCTCCTTGTAAATTTCAAATAATATAAGAAAATAACAATCATATTATATTCTTATATAACTCCTAGTCGTATTGATAACAATCAATAATCGTTAATTAATTGTAAAATCATTTTGAATTATACTCTACTTGAAGTTTCTTTTGGGTCGCTAAAAAATTAACTTATCATATATCCTAATTTAGAAACAGTTTTTATGATATCTACTGGAAGTTTTTTACGTAGTTTAAAGACTAAATTTTTTAAGGCACTAGGTGGTGCTTCTTCGTATATGTAGAGTTTACTCTCAATAGTTTGCTTTGTAACAAGATTTCCTCTATGTGCTAAAAGAAGCTCAAAAAAGTCAACTTCTTTATGAGTTAAGACCACCTCTTGTTCCATAAAATATAAAATTTTATTATCTAAATCATATGTTATATCATCCTTTAGCTCCACAATAGTTTGTGGTTTTTGACTTAAAACTTTTGCACACTCTGTTAATATACTATTTAATTTAGTCTCTTTTATAGGTTTTATTACATACTCAACTAAAGATAACTTTATAGATTCTAATAAAAAATCTTGATCAGCATAAGCACTTGTAACAAGAATTGGTATATTTTTGTTTTCTAAGCGAATTTTTTTTATAAGTTCTAATCCATTTAATTTTGGCATCTTTATATCTGTAATTAGAATATCAGGCAAATATTTTTCATACATAGTCAATGCTTCTTCTCCGTCTTTTGCTGTATAAACATCTTTTACAAAAAGTAATAATACTTTTTTAAAACTTTCTCTTAATCTTTCTTCGTCTTCTGCCAATAAAATTGTACTCTTTTGTAAAATTATTTCATATTTTTCTTCCATAAGTACTTCCTGAGTATTTTTTTAATATACTACCATAAAATTTGGAGGAAAAAGTGGAAAAAATTAGTTTTGCAAAAAGATATATATTGGCACTTAGTATCATAGCTCTTCTTTCTACTCTTGCATACTTTAACCTAGCAAAACTCATAAATATCCAATCTGATGATGGAAAGCTCATAAATATAAGTGGTCAACAAAAGATTCTTGCTCAACAAATTGCATTTCATGCAATCTATTACAAAATCAAAAACTTAGAAAAAAATTTAATAAAATTAGAAGAAAATCATAAACAATTACTATCTTCTCACATGTCAGAAAAAATAAAAAAAGTTTTTTTTCAAAAACCTATAATGTTAGATAAAAAAGTAAAAGAATATCTAAAACATGCCAAAAAATTTAATGAGTATAGAGATGGAAGAAGTTTAACATATCTTCTAAAAAACTCAAACTCTCTTCTAAAAGATTTTGACAATACTGTTATTTTATATCTTAATGAAGCAAAAGAACATATTGAAAAACTAAGAAAAGTAGAATTTTATATATTTATATTAACACTATTCACACTATTTTTCGAAGCAATCTTTATTTTTAGACCAGCAAATAAACAAATCAATAAAAAAACTGAAGAACTTACTAAAGAAAAAGATTACTCAAATGCTGTTATAGAATCAAGTACAAATGCTATCATAACCATAGATAAAAATCTTAAAATAAAAACATTTAATAAAATGGCAGAACATATATTTGGCTATACAAAAAATGAAATACTTAATAACAATCTTTTTAAAGAAGTAATCCCTCAAATAGCAACACTTATTAATGATAAAAAAAGAAATGAAGTCAAAGAAACAGAAGCTTTCCATAAAAATGGCAATAAATTCCCTATAAGAATATCATGCGGTAGTAGCAATCAAGATATAGGTGATATTATAGTTGTAAACATACAAGATATATCTCAAGAGAGATTAAATGATAAAATCTTACAACAACAATCAAAATTTGCAGCTCTTGGAGAGATGATAGCTATTATTGCTCATCAATGGAGACAGCCACTTAGTGAGTTAAATTTTAATTGTATGTATATAAAGAAAAAAATAAAAGACCCTGAACTTAAAAAAGAAGCGGAGAAAAATCAAGATATCATTCAATTTATGTCAGAAACTATAACAAACTTTCAAGATTTTTATAAAAAAAGTGATAACATAACTTTCAATCCTATTTTATCTATAAACCAAGCATTAAAGATAGTAGACTCTATACTAAAACTCAATCAAATAAATGTTACTTTTATGATAGAATCAAAAATAACCATATATGGTAACTCAAACTCATTGGCTCATATTGTCCTCTCAATTGTACAAAATATAATAGATATCGTAAAAGCAAGAGAGATTAAAAATCCATCTATTAAAATCTCATTAAAAGATACAAAAGAGTATATCTTACTCTCCATAGAAGATAATGCAGGTGGTATACATGTTAACCCTATAGAAGATATATTTAAGCCATTTAGTAGTAACAAAAAAATACCTTCTACCGGTATTGGGCTATATATGTCTGCACTTGTTATTAAAAATCAGTTTAAAGGTACAATCGAGGCTATAAATAAAAATGGCGGAGCAAAGTTTATTATAAAACTTCCACATTAAATATTTTCATTTTCTATCTCTTTTATTACTTTTTTTATATCTACTTGGCAACATTTTCCACTAGGATTTTTTACTTCACAAGAACATCCGATAGACTTCATTTTATCTTGTATATCTAATATCGCAGTACTTGTACCATGTTTTTTCATATCTTCTAAAATTTTATCTTTTGTCCAATCAAAACAGTAACAATAGTTTTTTACTTTTGCACTATCTTTTAACCCAACACTTACATTTACATCTTTTTGAGTTAAAACTTTATTTATTTTAAAATAAACAACTTTACATGTAAAAGTTTTACAATAAAAAAAGCCATCTAAAGAATCTAACTTCTCTTTTGCTTCTTTTTTTAAGAGGGCATTTAAAGTTTTACCTAAAACACCTTTTGCTTCAGCTCCACAAGAAGGACATTTTACTTTTCCCTTTGGCTGAGGAGTATAACAATTGTCCTCACTATTTTTTGATTTTACACTAAATAAAAAACTCATAATAACTCCTTGGAAGTTTTTTGAAACAGATAAATAATTGTACTTATTCCAGAACTTCCTAAAACCATAAACATTACCATGATTTGATAACGAACGGCGATTATAGGGTCTACTCCTGAAAGAATTTGACCTGTCATCATACCAGGTAAAGAGACTAGACCAACAGCTAAGAAAGAATTGATTTGAGGTATTAGAGAAGCTTTAAAAGAGTTTGCTCTTGCTGTTTCATAATCATAAATTTCTCTCTCTTTTTCAAATCTTTCAGCTACAAGAGATACTGCATTCATACAATTTGCATATAGCATTCCTGCTATAGGAATTATATATCTTGGATTGTCAAATGAGTCTAATTCTAAAACAAAATACAAAACTAAAAAAAGGTTTAAACTACCCCCTACAAAGATAGAAAGAAAAATCCTTTTATATGTATCTAAATTTTTATGAGTTATATTTCTTAGTGTTATCATACTTGCTACACTAATCATAACTACAACTATAAAAACAGTTATATAAGAAGTTTTAGCCTCAAATACATAAGAGAGAAGATAACCTACCAACAAAAGTTGTAAAAGCATTCTTGCACTAGCATAAAGTATCTCTATTTTATTTCCTACCCACCTAAAGTAAAAATAAGCTACAAATGATACTGGTAAAAGTAGCCATATCAAATTGATAACAGATATATTATACATGTAAAACACCTAAATTATTTTTACCTAATATTCTCTGTATATTTATATTTTTTATCTTATCTCTCCTGCAAACTAAATTTCTAAGAATAAGGTTTTATATTTGGTAAAACCATAGTATAAAATCTATATCCTAAAAGTATACACGTAACTACTATAAAAGTATACTCTAAAGAGCTTAAAACTTTTTGCGCTATAGATGCATGTATAGTTACTAAAATCAAAACTAAATATACTGCTTTATGTTGTTTATTAAACTTCAAAAATAATTTTTTTGTAGAAGTAAGAGCCATAAAAAAAAGTATTAGAAACGAAATCATTCCTAGATAAACAAATGGTTTATCTATAGTTTCTTTTACAACAAATGCAAAATCCAACTGTGCATCTAAAATATAAAAGTTCAAAAAATGTAGAAATGCATAAAAAAACGCATAAAGACCTATCATTTTTCTATACCTCATCAAATTGATTACTTTTTTAATAGGTCTCAGACTAAGTGAAGTTATAAGGAGCACTAAAGAACTCAATCCTGTAAAAGTAAATATATATTTTATAGGGTCATTTTCTGTTTGGACACTCCATAAAAGATACAAAAATGGTAATAAAAGGATAACAAATAAAAAGGCTTTTTTCATTAATATAATTTTCTTAAATCCATATTTTTATACAAACTTGCAACTTCATTTGAATAACCGTTAAACATCTCAGTTTTAACTTTAAAAAAACTTCCAAGTTTTCTCTCTCTTGCTTGCGACCATCTAGGGTGGTCAACTTTAGGATTAACATTTGCATAAAATCCATACTCTGTGGGATTTATCTGTTTCCAAGTATTTAATGGCTCTTCTTCAACCAACTCAATATTTACTATAGATTTTATACTCTTAAAACCGTACTTCCAAGGTACTACTAAACGAATAGGTGCTCCATTTTGATTTGGTAAAACTTTTCCATACATACCAACAGCCATAAATGTTAAGTTATTCATAGCTTCATCTATACGTAATCCTTCAACATAAGGATAAGGAATATTTCCAAATATTCCTCTTCTTTGGTCAGGAAACATTTCAGGGTCAAGTTCTGTTATAAACTTCACATATTTTGCTTTTGAAGTTGGTTTTGCTTTTTTTAGTATATGAGCTAAAGTAATACCAATCCAAGGTACTACCATACTCCATCCTTCCACACAACGAAAACGATAAATTCTCTCTTCAAGTGGGTATGAACTAAAAATCTCTTGCAAATCTATATACATAGGATTCTCAACTTCACCACTTATCTCTATCTCCCATGGAGTTGGTTTTAAAGTATGAGCCAATTTTGCCGGGTCTTTTTTGTTTAGTGAAAACTCATAAAAGTTATTATATGTACTTGCTTGGTCAAATGAGTTAAGCTCTAAATCTTTTCCAAAAGAAGTTTTTTTAAAATCTAAAGCTTGCCTAGGAATCTTCTCAACAGCAGCAAGTTTTTCTGCTACTACGGAAGAAGAGACTAGTGCAGCAGCTCCAAGTTTTAAAAAATCTCTTCTTTTTTCAAATAATGTTTCATCTGTTACTTCATTTTCACTTATGTACCAATCTGGCTTTTTTAGTATATTCATCAACTATCCTTTAAACCAAATTATACATATTTTTCGTGTAGTTATTGTTGTTTATTTACGTCACACCATCCTAAATAGTACTCTAATTGCTCTCTTTTTAAAATATGAAGAAAATTTGTACTCCCTTCTATACCTGCTGGATAACCTGCGGTAACTATATATGTTTGGTCAAGATCAATAAAACCTTTTTCTACTCCCATACTAATTGCATTACTTAACATCTCATCTGAAGCACTAAGTCCAATACTCATAATAGGCTTAATCCCCCAACAAATAGTAAGTGATCTTGCAACTCTCTCATCGTGTGTTATAGCAAAAATATCACTTTCTATTCTATATCTAGCCAATTTTTTAGCACTCTTCCCAGAGCTTGTTAATGATAAAATGGCTTTAGTATTTAAATTTCTTGCCAATTTTGCAACTGAAGCAGTCACAATATCTGTATCATCTAGATACTCAAATTTTCCAAACTTATTATATGAATATATTTTTTCTGTCTCTTTTATAGTATTTGACATAACTTCTACTACGTTTATAGGATTTATTCCAACTGCACTCTCTTCACTAAGCATAACTGCATCAGTACCATCAAGAACTGCATTAGCAACGTCACTTATCTCTGCTCTTGTTGCCATATCATTGTCTGTCATAGAAAGAAGCATTTGAGTTGCTGTTATAACTGGCTTTGAAGCAGAGTTTGCCATCTTAATAATCTTTTTTTGAATAGTTGGAACTTTTGAGTAAGGAACTTCTATACCTAAATCTCCACGAGCAACCATGATACCATCACTAACTTTTAAAATCTCTTCTAGGTTTTCAACTGCATCAAATTTTTCTATCTTTGAAAAAACTTGACTCTTTGAATTATAACCTTCTAAAATTTTTCTCGCTTTTAAAACATCTTTTTCATTTTGCACAAATGAGATAGCTACAAAATCTACATCATTTTTAGCTCCCCACTCTAAATCTACTATATCTTTTGGTGTTAAAACATCTATATTTATAACTGTATTTGGAAAGTTAACACCTTTATTTGATGCAAGTCTTCCATCATTGTCAATCCTTGTTACAACATCTCCATCTATCTTCATAACTTTTGCACGGATTGATCCATCACACATATAGATATATTCATCTTCTTTTATCATGTCTAAGATATCTGGTTGATTTATACAAACTCTATAGCTATTATCACTTATCTGTTTACCTTCTATAGGCTCTTTTGTAAAAATCACTTTATCATCTTTTTTTAGATAGAAATCAGATTCTAGTTTTCCAACTCTTACTTTAGGACCACAAATATCTTGCAATACTCCTACTTTTATATTCGTATTTTTTGAAGCTTCTCTAATTTTAGCTAGTGTATTTGAGTGATACTCATGTGTTCCATGACTAAAATTTAGACGAAATACATTTACTCCAGCTTTTATTAATCCCTCTAAAACCTCTAAACTATCACTTGCTGGTCCAACTGTCGCCAAAATCTTTGTCTTTTTATACATGTATATCCTTTTTTATTTATTATATTACCATTTTATTACAATACAATATCAAGCTAAAATCAATAATTAATCAAATTTAGTCTGTATCAATCTAAATATCTGCTAAAAGAGTCCATTGCAATTACTATTTTCATAAAGTTATCATATCTAATTCAATATTATATAATCATTTCTTAGGTAAAGTATCATTATGAAAAGCATAAAAGATAAAATTGTATATTTTACCTATGAAAGTAAAATAGATGAAAGAAGTAATAGATTACTGTTTCAAGAAATAAAAGAGATGAAAGATGCTCTAAATGAGAGAGAACTTAGTGGTATTTTTATCTCATTGCAAAATAAAAAATATAATTTAGATAGTTTAAAGCAACTTGTAATAGAACTTAATAAACTAAGTCTTACTATAAAACCACCTATTTGCATAGGTGAATTTACTACAATTCAATATGAATTTCTCAAAAAAGAGACCAAAAATACATACATCAAAATATTTAAAACATTTGGGCTTGCTCAGCTATTTTTAAATACAAAAAACTTTAAAAAGCAACTAAAAATTCTTATGTTTGATGATGGAGAAGATGAAGAAGAACTAGATAGACAAGCTTCAATGCTAACAAAGTATGAGCACAATATTTTATATACAAAAAACATCGAAGAGTTTAAAGAAAAAATATCAGACCCAAATATAAATTTTGCAGTCAATCAAACTAAAATCAATCTTTTAAAAGAAAAAAATGCGCCAAAGAAAAAAAGCTTCCTTCTTTCTAAAAAACTCATATCCAACCTAACAGTTTTTACAGATACTGCTGTAGAAAACCTTGAAACTATGACAGCACTAAAAGCAACAAAAACTTCTCATGCTATTAGTTCTTTTAATACTAAAATAGAAGACAATATCATAAGTGCAATTATGCAGTTTAAAGGTGATATAGAAGGAGAATTTGTTCTAATATTTCCTAAAGATGTGGCTCTTATCTCTATAGAAGCTATGTTAGGTGAAAAACTTAATGAAAATGATATTGAAGCAATAAGTGATGGTATAGGTGAATTTTGTAATATCATTTTAGGAGGTACAAAAACCGCTCTATCAAAAAAAGATATAAAAGTACTTTTTGACCTACCTAGAACTTATACATCAATTAAAAGTACTAACAATGCTCTCCCCCAAAATAATGGGCTTTGGATAAATATGAAACTTGATTCTAAGCCTTTTTACATGTACATCACAAAATAAGGAAATCTTATGCAAATAGACTTAAATCAAACTCAAACTTTAGTAATAGATATCCAAGAAAAACTTTATCCTCACATGTATAAAAAAGAAGAATTTTTAGAAAATAGTATCAAACTTATCCAAGGACTTAAACTATTTAATATCCCTTTTACTCTAAATGAGCAGTATCCAAAAGGAATAGGAAGTACAATTAGCCCCATAAAAGAACTTTTAAATGATGAAAAGATTTATGAAAAAATAACTTTTAGTTGCTGTAAAACAGATAACACAATGGAGCATATAAAAAAACTAAATAAAAAATTTGTTATTATTTTTGGTATTGAAGCTCATGTATGTGTTATGCAAAGTGTACTAGATCTACTTGAAGATGGTTTTATACCTGTTGTTATTACAGATTGTATAAGTTCAAGAAGTTCTCATAACAAAGATTCTAGTATCCAAAGAATGATACAATCTGGAGCAATACCTGCAACTTATGAATCTATACTTTTTGAATTATGTGTAAGTGCTAAAAATAAAGTCTTTAAAGAGATAAGCAAAATTATCAAATAGCTTTAAATAACATTAGCAATTTTTCTTCTTCATCACTAAACATTGAGATAGGTGAACTTCCTATAACTCTAAAACTATTTAGATTTTCAAACCTCTCTTTTTTATGATAATATTGTAAAACTTGACCAGATGATTTTATATATTTATCATTCTGTTTTTCAAAAAGAGTTATGTTTGTTGTTAAAACTTCATCTTCATAATCTGCTTCAATGGATAAAAAAGTCTCTTCATCATCTTTTACGACAACCCCATCAGCTACTTCAAATCCAATCTTTGTATTTATATCTGCTAAAAAATAACCATCATTTCCAACTACCCTCTTTACATCGTCAAAAAATGAGTTTAACTCATCATCTTTTATATAATTAAGCACATCACCAACAGCCAATGCACACTCAAAAGAGTCTGAACTTAAGCTAGATAATTCTTTTGTATTGGCTTTAACTCCAAGCTTACAAGCACGCTTTACCATCTCTTCACTTCTATCTATACCATAAGCATTAAAACCTTCTTCATTAAGAAGCTTAAGAAGTTTTCCATTACCACAGCCTATATCTAAAACTGAGTTTACCTGTAAAGGGAAAAGTAGTTGTAAGTATGATGAGTACAATTCATCATACTCATCATAAAAACCTATAAGAGGCTCTATTTTTGCATATAAATCAAGTGGATTAGTCAACTAAATCCTTATTAAACTCTTCTTGATTAAAAGTTTTTCCAAGATGTTCACAAACTAGTTTTATATCTCTCTCAGCATTTCCTAAACAACTTGTTGCCCCTGGGCTTGGTGTCATGTTAAAAATAATACCAGTTCCAGGATTTACACTTGCTTCACCTAACATAAGCTTTTGATTTTTTTTGTCCAATACTTGTGGTCGAACTCCCCCAAAACCATCAGCATACTCAATATCTTCTAACTGAAGAGAGGGAACAATTTTTCTAGCATCTTTTACAAAAAGCCTTTTATTGATATAAGGAACTTCAAACATAAAGTTCCTCATTATATAACTTCTTATATCACCATCTGACAACAAATCCCAAAATATTTTAGCTATATTACTATCAAATCTCAAAGTTTGAAAGAAATCTATAACTGTAGAGTTACCATGATAACGCTCTAGTTTTGGAAGCGCAAGTGCTGTTGGTCCAAATCTAGTAAAGCCATTTAAAAGGATATCTGGGTCCCCATGAAGTGCAGCAAATGGAAGTTTAGGATGTTGCACCATATAAACTTTTCCATTCAAGATTTTTTTAGTAGTTACATAAAAGCTTCCTGCCATTGGAAGACAACCATAATCAGTTCCATGTCCCATACGGTGAGCCAAATAGAGTGAATGTGCCCCTGCATTTACTACTACAAAATCAGCAGTATATGTCTGTCCACCTGCTTCTACTTCATGTATTTTCCCGACTTGCTTTATGTTGGTTACTTGCGCATTAAAAAAGACATCTGTTACAGTATCTTCAATATTTTGAGCATTTTCTACAAGACTATCTGCCATTTTTCCAAAATCAACTGTACTCCATTGCCCACTTTGTACACCTACACCTACTATACTTTCTGGTCTTTCATTACCATTTTCATCAAAAATAAGTTTTGGTTCTATCTCTTTTAACTTTTCTTTTTCAAAAACTTCAAGGTATGGGAATAACTCTTTAAAATCTTCATACCTTTTTCTCATATAGTTAACTTCTTCATCACCAACACCAATTGCCATTTTTTGATGTGCGAACATAAACTTATCTTGATAATCATACTGTAAACAGTACTTTTCAACCATCTTTGCAGTTCGCTTTACACTTTTAGCCTTTTCAACAGTATAGTTTGTCTCAATATCGCCACAGTGAATAGTCTGAGAGTTACTAGTTCCTTTCGAATTTAAGGTCGCTAAACTATCATATTTTTCTAAAAGAGCAACGCTTTTTACATCAGTATATTTAGCTAATTCATAAAAAAGAGCCGCACCTGAAATCCCTCCACCAACAACCAAGACTTCATAATGTTTATTCGCCATGCAATATGTCCTTAAACTTAAAAATTTTTCTTGGAATAATCATACATAATTATTATAAAAACTGTTATTATTTGCTAGATTATAATTGGCTCTTAAATTTAAATAAAGCTTAGTATTTTTCACTTTAAATTATCATAAATTTGTTATACAAAAAAAGTATTATAAATAAAAAGGAGTTCCTATGGACCATACAATAATTGACCAAGACTTGGAGTTAAAACATATATCAGAAATAGATGGAGAAAAGTTTTTTATCTCAACAATCAAGATGGAAGTGCGTCACTCTTGGCTGAACCAACACGAGAATGTGAATGTTTATGAAACAATGATTTTTGAAAAAAAAGATGGTAAAGTTATGTATGATATTTCACTTTTTAATAGAAGATATACTACTTATGACAATGCTGTAGAAGGTCATGATTATGTTGTAAAAAACATTAAAAAAATCGTCAAAATGACAAGAGAGTGTAGAGCAAAAATACTATAGCATTAAAGGGATTTATCCCTTTAATGCTATAGCCTCTATCTCAATACCAACTTTTAATGGCAAAGTTTTAACTGCAACTGTACTTCTAGCTGGTTTATGAGTTCCAAAAAACTCTGCGTATACTTTGTTTACATCTGCAAAATCTTCCATATTTGATAAAAATATTGTTGTTTTTATAACTTTATCTAAACTACTACCACCCTCTTTAAGAACTTCACTAAGATTTGTTAAAACTTGTTTCGTCTGAGTAGCAATATCTCCCTCAACCAATGATCCATAAGCATTAAGTGGAATCTGTCCTGAAGTGTATATAATATCTCCAATATTTACTGCTTGTGAGTAAGGTCCTATAGCTGCCGGAGCCTTATCTGTGCTTATATAGTTCATCCATTATCCTTAAAATTTTCTATTACGTATAAAAAAACTTTTTCTAGTTTTTCAACCTCATCCATACCACACCGCTCATTTATTGCATGAATTGTATCATTTACAACTCCACACTCTATACAATCTATACCAAACTGTGAAAGATATCTTGCATCACTAGTTCCACCTGCCGTTGAAAGCTTTGCTTGTGAGCCTGTAACTTGTTTTAAAGCCTTTTGTATCAATTTCACTACATAACTTTCTCTACATGTAACAAAAGGGAAAGAGCCTTGAGTTAGTTTCAAGTTATAATCCAAACCAATACATAAATTATCTATATATTTCTTCACATCATCTTTTGTTGTATTAGTCGAGTTTCTAACATTGAACATCATTTTTAAATATGCAGGAGTAACATTTGTTACCTCCATACCAGCTCTTATATCTGTTACTACTAGTTGGCTTGGAGCAAAATCATCATCTCCTTGGTCAAAAAAATGGTCTGTTATTTTATCAAGTATCGGAGATATTTGACTTATAGGATTTACTGACTTTTGTGGATAAGCAGCGTGCCCCTGTTTCCCTTGTATATCTAAATACCCATTGATAGAGCCTCGTCTTCCTATCTTGATAGCATCTCCAAACTCATCTTCACTTGTTGGTTCTGCTACTATTGCATAATCAGGTAAAAAATCTATCTCTTTTAAATGTTTTAGTACTTCTATAGTTCCATAAGTCGCATCACCTTCTTCATCACTTGTTAAGATGGCAGAGAGTGTTCCATTAAAATTTTTTGTATTTTTCATAGCATTTATAAAAGCACAAACTCCACTCTTCATATCTTGTGTTCCACGAGCATAAATCTTTCCATCTTTAAGAGTTGGCTCAAAAGGGTCACTATCCCAACCATCTCCTGGAGGTACTACATCTATATGCCCTGCAAAACTTAAATGAGGTCCATCTCCAAAACGTTTATATATAAAAAGATTCTTTGTATCTTCAATATCTATGATAGTATGTTTATATTCTGAAAGATAGTCAGCTATAAAAAAAAGTGCTCCATCATCATCTGGAGTTATAGATTTATATCTAAGCAGTTTATAAAAAAGTTCTTTGGTAGTCATCTATTTCCTTTACACATAAAGGTATATTATACCAAATCTGAGTTAGGTTCTCCTAAATAAAAGCCTTGAAACTCATCAATACCAAGTTCATAACACTTATCATAGACATCTTTGGAGTGTATAAATTCTGCTATAGTTTTTATATGTAAAGTTTTTGCAAAAGAGATAATAGCTTTTACTATAGCTTCTGAATTCTTATCTGTATCTATATTTTTAATTATTGAACCATCTATCTTTAGATAATCTGGTCTTAGTTTTATAAGGTAAGAAAAGTTACTATAACCTGTTCCAAAATCATCTATTGCTATTCTAACTCCCAGTCTTTTTGACTTTTTTATAAAGTTTTCTACTCTTGTTAAACTCTCTATATTTTCATCTTCAAGTATCTCAAATACTATCTGTTTTGCAATCCCATACTCTCTCATTTTTTCAATAATATAGTTACTTATATTTCCATCCATCATATCTCTAGCTAGAAGATTTATAGATATTGTCTTATCAGTTTGTGCTATTCTTTTAAAGCTTTTATCTATAATCTGTTTTGTCATTAAAGTATATAATCTAACTTTTTTTGAAGTATCCATAAAAAAGAAAGGGCTAATAACGTTTCCATTTGCATCTTTTATTCTTGAAAGGGCTTCATACTTGTGAATTTTACCCTCTCTATTTAAAATGGGTTGATAATATGGTATAACTCTATCATTATCAAGAGCATCTTTCATAATTTTTACATATTTTAATTTTTCTTTGTACTTATCTTTATTATCCATACTATGAAGATAACAAGCAAAATCTTTTTCAGTTTTTTTTGCATACTCTAGAGCTATTTGAGATTTATTTAATATATCTTCATCTTCTAAACAAAATCCTATGGTTGAATCTATTACTATGCTCTCTTCATAATCTTTTAAAAAAATCTCATTGGTTTTTAATAAATTTACCATCTCTTTTGCTATTCGTTCATATTTTTCTATATCTAAAACACCTGAACCTAAAAGTAAAAACTCATCTGAACCTATTCTAAATGTTTTCATATTTTCATTATCTGCATAAGTTTTAATTAGTTTTGATATCTCTTTAAGTACATAATCCCCTATATCTCTACCATAATACTCATTTATTTCACTAAAAGCATCAATATCTACTAAAATTGTTTTTGGATTATCTATATCTTTTATTGTTTTTTTAAACATAAGCATATTTGGTAAGCCAGTAAGAGTATCAATATAAAGCATATCTTTTAAAACAGTATTCTCTAGCTCTAACTCTAAACAATACTCATTAATATCAATATTATTTTGCAAATTATTACCTTTATTTTCCACCATTAATAATTATACAATATAAATGATAATATTACAATTTTACTAAGGTAGCTCCAAAACCACCCTGATTTGGTGGTGCATCTTTAAAACTCTCTACGCTAGGGTGAATTTTAAGAAACTCACGCACTGCATAAGCTAGTTTTCCTGTTCCAATACCATGATATATATGTAACTCTTCATAACCATTTATTAAAGCATCAGATATAAACTTATCTAAATTCTCCACGGCTTCTTCTCCTCTTTGTCCATGAAGATCTAAAACTACTGTAGAATTTGCATTTTGTTTTGAAATAGTTACTTTTGATTTTGCAATTTTTTTAGGTAAATTACCACTTCTTTTTAAAGTATCAAGTGGTACTCTAAGTGTCATTCCATCACACTCTATTGTTGCTTGATTTTTTTTAATACTTTTTAAAACTCCACGTGAGCCACTATATTTGATACTATCTCCTACTTTTAAAGGTATAGAAGTTTGTTCTATCTTGCTTGTTTTATGCGTAGCTTTTTTATATTCGTGAGCTCTGTTTAAATGTCGATGTGCCTCTTTTGAATCTTTTGTTTTTATTGCTTCTTTTGCTTCTTTTATAGCTTTTGTATACTCAAAACTCATTTTTGACTTTAATGCTTCAAGCTCATTTTTATCTAATTCTCTTCTGTCTTGCAGATTTGTTTTTAGTCTATTTATATTTTCTAATTCTTTTTCTAATTTACTAGATTGTTCTCTCATTTTAAGTTCTAAATCTATATTTTTTTGTATCAATTCATTTAGTTTTTCTTTATCATCACCATAAACTTCTCTAGCTTCACTTACTAAAGTAGCTGGTACACCATATCTCAAAGCTGTTTCAAAAGCATAACTTTTTCCAATAGTTCCTTGTAAAAATCCATATGTTGGTCGTTGATTTTCTTCATCATAAATAGCTGCTAAAAGTTCTACTTGCTCATTAGTAGCCAAAAGTGAAGCCAATCTTTTATGGTGGGTAGTTATAACAATCTTCATATCTCTTTTTATAAGTTTTTCAATAATAACTTTAAAAAGACTAGCAGCTTCATCTGCATCAGTTCCTAGTTCTATCTCATCTACTCCAACAAGAGTTGAATTTTTTCCAAACAGTTTTGAAAACTGAGTCATGCGCCCTGCAAAAGTAGAAATATCATTTTTTACATTTTGTGGATCATCTAATATGGCAAAAAGTTCTTTAAAAGAGCCTATAGTTGATTTACTAGCATCTATCTTCATTGGTAGTAAGTATTTTGCAAGAAAAGCAGCACTCAATATAGATTTAAGAAGCATAGTCTTACCACCAGCATTTACACCAGTTATCATCAAAACCTGTTTTGTAAAATCAAGACTAATAGGTTTTGGGTCACCCAAAGCTGGGTGTGAAAACTTCTGTAATTTTATCTCACGACTCTTTTTAGGTAAAATAAACTCCATGTCTCTCTGTTTTGCAAAGTTTACTCTAGCTTGATATGCATCAAACCTATCAAATTCTCTATTAATATATTTTAAAAAAAATAGAGATTTTGTAAATGTAGTTGATATAGACTTACAGTATTGATAAATAAGCTCCTCTTTTTTAGAAAGTAAATCACTCTGTTTTGATTTTAATTTTGTTATGCTTTCAGGTGTTACATAAAAAAACCCACTACTACTACGTCCAATTACATTACCTTTAATTACATGATTAAACCCACCTCTAAGAAGTAAAGCCTCTTGATTATTTATATAGTGTACTTGTCTATCTACTAAATAAACACTTATTTTTTGTCCACTCATTGTTCGTCTTAAAGCTTGTCTCATATCCTCTTTTATCAAATGTAGACTTCTACTAATTGACTCAAAAGTTTCATCTATAGAGTCTTTAAACTCGCCTTTTTCATCAAAATAATTACATATATCAAGAAGATTTTCTGGTATTACAATTTTTTGCATCCAAGTAGCTAAACTCTCATCTAAAAGTACTTTTTTAAGATATTGAAAATAGTTTATTATCTTAACAAAAGCAAATATCTCCTCTTGAGATACAACTCCACTCTTTTGCATAACTCCAATTGCATGGTCAAGATTTATCAATTCAGGAATTGATTTTATTCCTTGATGATTAAAAAGTTCACGTATGAGTCTATGGTGAAGATGAATATCCCCCTCTAAAAAGAGAGGTTTTCTACGTGCAAGATAGTTTTCATAGCTATTAATATATTCACTTAAATCAAGTTGTGATAAAAGTTTATTCATTAATTTACTTTACATGTAGAGACTCTTACTATAACACCTTCCAAACTTATTTCATCAGCTTTTGGTATAAATGTTTGTGTACCACTAACATATATAAATCTCTCTTTATCTACTGTATACTTATCACAAATAAGAGTTTTACCTTGTCTAAAGGCATTTACAGTTTCTCTATTTTTTTCCGCACTATTTTCTATACTGCTTTCATAAAAATATATACTAATTACAAATACTGCAGCTATAATAGTTACTATTATCTTCTGGTTTTTTGAAAAAGAATTTTTCTTACTTACTAATACTAATAAAATTAGTAGTACAAAAATCAGAAATAAAACTATCTGCATTAAGCACCCCTTAATTGGTATGTTATATCACCAGCACCAAAACCAATAACCAATCCATAATCAAGTTTTTTAGAGTTATCCAAATCTATAAAATCTCCTACTCTAGTAAGTTTTGTTATAAATTCTGGTTTATATTTTTTAAACTCATCTACAAAATCTATATCTCGTTTTGCCTCTCCAGCACTCCAAACAGGCATGATAATAAGTTCATCAACACCATTAAAACACTCTACAAAACCTTCTAAATTATCTATTGTTCTTGAATATTTATGTGGTTGCCAAATAGCAGTAATCTTTTTTAAATGAAGTAAATCTGCATAAACTTTAGCTGAACACATAGTAGCTTTTATCTCTGTAGGATGATGGCCATAGTCATCTATAAGTGCATAACCTTCACTTTTTGTGAGTATATCAAATCTCTTTTTTATCCCACGATAATTTTTAATTTTTTCTCTTGTACTCTCTAAATCTATCTCATTTATACTTGCTAGTATTGCTAAAGATGCATCAAGAGCAATATGCTCACCAATACCCCATACTTCAAAACGACCTAAATCTTTTAATACAAATGAAGTATATGGCTCTGAATTACGTATAACAGTTTTGAGCTCCGTTATATCACGACTAGGATAAAGGCGAATTGCATCCATATCACTAAGTGTACTTAAAAATTCATCTTCAGCATTTATAACTCTTATAGTTGCACTTTTTAAAAATGTTCTATAAGCCTCATAAAATTTATCATAATCATAATTATAATACTCCATATGCTCAGGTTCAGCATTGGTCACAATCGCTATATAAGGATTTGAATTTAAAAAGCTAGAATCACTCTCATCTGCTTCAAAAATGATGTTATTACTAACTTTATAGTACATATTTGTATCAAACTGCTTTGATTCTGCTCCTATAATAACAGAGCCCTCAACCATACTAGCCAAAATTGCACTTGTTGTACTTTTACCATGAGCACCAGCCACTGAAAACACTCTCTTATCTTTTAGTATAAAAGGCAAAGCATCTTTTCTTGAAAGCGTAACAACACCTCTTTTTCTAGCTTCGATTAACTCTACATTATCATCTTTAACAGCAGCTGAATATATAACTATATCTTGATCTTTTATACTGCTTTTACAATGAGGAATACAAACTTCTATCCCCTCTTCTTCTAATTTTTTTGTTATTTTTGTCTCTTTTATATCTGAGCCACTTATTATATAGCCCTCTTTTTTCAAGTATCTTGCAAGTGCTGAAAGCCCTATGCCACCTATACCTACAAAGTGTATGGATTTCATGATAATTCCTCTTTCATAAAATCACTTATACGAGTTAAAACTTCTTTGGTTTTTTCACTATTCTCGACAAGTGCTATTCTTATATAAGCACATCCTATTCCCCCACGTCCTAGGAAACTTCCTGGTAAAACTTTCACATTTTTACTCTTATAAAGCTCTTTTGTGAACTCCAATTCATCTTTTACTTCAAGCCAAACATAAAAAGTAGCATCACTTCTTTTTATGCCTAAGATTTTACTTGCAAGTTCCAAATTTTTCTTATAAACTTCTCTTGATTTTTCTACATGTAGCTCATCACTCCAAGCTACTGCTGAAGCCTTTTGAAGAGGAAGAGGAATAGCACAACCAATATAAGTCCTATATTTCATATACTCTTTTAAAATTATCTCATCTCCAGCAATAAATCCACTTCGTAAACCTGGAGCAGAACTTCTCTTTGAAATAGAGTTTATAACTACTACATTTTTAAAACTATCATTGTTTACATGTAAAGATGCTTCAAGTAAAGAGATTGGTTTTTTATCACAATAAAGCTCACTATAACACTCATCATTCATAAGTACAAAATCATACTTCAGAGCAAGTTTTACCCACTCTCCAAGCTCATCTATATTAAGAGTTGAAGCCGTAGGATTATTTGGAAAGTTCAATATGACTAAATTTGCATTTTTAAGTTCTTTTAGTTTAATATCAGGTTTAAAACTATTCTCTTTTGTAAGGTCTAAATAGACTACTTTAGCTCTACATGCCTTAGCTGCTCCTTCATAAATCTGATAAAAAGGATTTGTATAGGCGATAATTGGCTCTTTAACATCAAACAGTAAAAACTGAGGAAAGTTAAAAAGTACTTCACGAGTACCAAAAGTTGGAATTATTTCGCTATCTTTAAGCTCAACTCCAAAACGCTTTTTTACAAATGAAACCTGAGCATCTTTAAGGTAACTCTCTCCAGCAGTTTTTGGATACTTATTTAACAAACTAGAACTATTTTTAAGCTCTTCTTGTATAAATAAAGGAGTCTCAAACTGAGGCTCACCAATAGTCAATATAGCAGGTTCAAAGTCTTTCGATGGAGTTATATTTTCCAATAATTTAGTAAGTTTTTCAAATGGATATGGTTCAAAGTTCAATTTTAGTTTTCCTATTACATGTAAGTTCTTTATTTTAACATATTTTTCATTTAAAATAGATTTAATATACTCTTTATTACTAAACAGGCATTCCAAATTTTTGAGTTATTAACTCTCCTTCATCATTGATATAAAGATAATATAAAAAGTCTTTTTTCACGCTAAGTCCAGCAAGATAACGAAGTGCTAGATTTGCTTGAAGTGATGCTATATGCATTACAATAGGAGCTGCAATCCCAGCTGGAGTCTTTTTTTTCACCTTAAATGCACTAAAACCACTCTTTTCAAAAAAACAAACTTGTCCATTAAAGGCTTCTACAGAACCATATATCCATGGAGTATTTGTCTGTTTTGCATACTTGTCTATCTCGGCACGTACAAGAAGGTTATCAGTTCCATCTATAATTAAATCAACCTCTATGCCTTTTTTAGCAAACTCTTCAAAACTGTTTACATGTACAGTAGTTTTTACAAATGGACATCTCTCAATAACAAGTTTCCCAACTATCTCAGATTTAAACTTACCCTCATCCCCTACTTTAAAAGCAATTTGACGGTGTATGTTATGAACACTAACTTCATCAAAATCTACTAAATGAATATGTCCTATACCAGTTCCACCAAGCCCAATAGCAAGTGAACTTCCCAGACCTCCACAACCAATAATAACTATACTTTTATCTTGCAAAGATTTTTGTGTTTCTTCACCCCAAAGTTGTACTTGTCTATGAAAATACTCAAGCATTTTATTTCTCCTTTAACTTGAACATAGTCCAAGTTAAATTCCTCTCACTAAAGCTAGTGCTTTGCACAGAATTTCTCATTTTAATATCCTCTTTTTGTTAATGCTTTTTTCCAACCCCAACTTTTTCTTGCTTCATTTACCTCATCTTTTGAGATTTCAACTATGAGTATCTCTTCATGACTTCCAAGAGTAAGTTCAACTTCACCCCAAGGAGATATAAGATTACTATGTCCGTAAAACTTCCACTCTTCATCTGCATCTATATATGTCCCTACACGATTAGAACGTAAGATATAAACACTGTTCGTAAAAGCTCTCATCTTCAATAACTCTATCCATCTAGCACTTGAATCAAAAGTTGACGCTGATGGACACAATAATACATCAATTCCTTTCTTCATTACTTGACTAAAAGCAATATCAAAATGTAATTCAAAACCACTGATGACTCCAAACTTTACTCCATCAATATTAAATGATGGTAAATTAAACTCACCTATCTCATTATCAAAAAACTTTTCTTCATTCCAGTGTTTATAGTTTATTAGAAACTGTTGGTTGTAGTAAGAGACTGATTTTGGAGTAAATTTTGCAGTTGATTTATAAAGTGATTTTCCTTTTACGTGAACAATAGGTGCTACAACATTTATATCATACTTTATACATAACTCTTTAAGTGCAGTTATCTTATGGTTTGTTTGTTCTTTTATCATACTTATTGGTGTAGTTTCAAGCTCTTTAAAAAAGCTATTGAGTGCATACTCGCTAAGTAGCATCAACTCTACATCTTTTTTCTTACAAATCCTAAAATAGTAGTCAAGTTTAGAACTACTCATAGGCAAAGTTGATAGCTGAAGAGCAGCTATTTTCATTTAACTATCTCCTTTTTACTGAGCAAAAGTAGCGAATAGCGGTTGCTTTGCAAACTTTCTGTGAAAGCCCAGTAAAAATTCCTCGCACTTAAGCACGAAATTAAATTTCTGTATATCATTTTTGCTCTTGCAAAGTTGTATACTCTAGCTTTGCATCCTCTATCATCTTGGTTGCATCTTGTAAAAGTTTTAAACCATCTTTATACTTTTTCATTCCATCGGCTAAAGAAATCTCTGGATTACTTAACTCTTCTAAGACTTTTTTAGCATCTTCTAATTTTTTTTCAAATGACATTATTTCTCCATTTAATAAACTGTAGTGTTAACTACGCAAAGCTTTTTCTATATAAAAATCAAACTTATCATACTCTATCAAAAATGCATCATGTCCATAGTCACTATCTATACAAACATAATCTACTTCATTACTTCGACCTAAGTTTACCAATGTATCTCTTATCTCTTCCATCTCACGAGGACGAAAAAGCTTGTCTTCTTTAAAAGCTATCAATGTCAATTTTGATTTTATATGATGAAGTGAATGCTCCAAAGAGTCATAATTTCTTGTTGCATCAAAAATATTCATCGCTTTTATAATATATAAGTAACTAAGAGGGTCAAAGCGCTTTGCAAAACTGTGACCATTATACTGCATATATCTTTCTACTTCAAATCTACCAAAAAGCTCATAAAGACCATCTGTTGACACATAATTTCTACCAAATTTACTATCCATTGAATGAGGTGAAAGAAAACTTATATGTCCTGCCATACGTCCAACTGCAAAACCAAATAACCCATCCTCTTTAAAATCATCTTTTTCATAATGCCCATTCTTAAATCTTGGGTCATTTACAATACCTTCCATAGCCAAGCGATTAAATGCAATTGCCCAAGCTTGTGTAGCATAAGTTGAAGCTAAACAGATAACTCTATCAGTAAATTTGGGATACTCTATTGCAACACAAAGAGCCTGCATACCCCCCATAGATCCACCTATGATAGCATAGGCTTTTTCTATTCCAAGTCTTTCAAAGAGTTTCATTTGAGAAGCGACCATATCACTAATAGTAATAACTGGAAATTTTAAGCGAAGAGGATCATCTGTACTCATAGGTCCAGTTGAACCAAAGCAACTCCCTAGGATATTGACACAAATAACAAAATATTTTTGAGTATCAACAGTTTTACCATCCCCTATAAGAGGATTCCACCAACCAGATTTTTTATCACCTTCATAACGACCAGCAGCATGATGTGAACCTGTTAAAGCATGAAATACTATAATAGCATTTGATTTATCTTCATTTAATTCACCATAAGTTTCATAAGCAAGTTTAAACGAATCTAAGATACGACCACTCTCAAGATAGAGTGGTTCATCAAAATACTCTATTGCAGTATTTATTGTCATTAGTTTACTCTATAGTTTGGTGCTTCATGTGTAATGATAACGTCATGAA
>CAZBPU010000003.1:0-35733 GCA_964493845.1 uncultured Sulfurospirillum sp. | reverse complement strand
GGCTGTGAAAAAATTCAGGGATATTTTTATAGTAAACCTATCCCTGCAAACGAATTTAAAAATAAATTTTTAATTACCTAAGCTTTTTTTGCTCCAACTCTAGCCTCTTTTAAAGACTCAGCAATCAAGAAAGCAAGCTCTAAAGCCTGATCAGCATTTAATCTAGGGTCACAATGAGTATGATATCTAGCTTCTAAGTCTTTCTCTGTTAAATCTTTATAACCACCTGTACATTCTGTGACATCTTGCCCTGTCATCTCCAAGTGAACACCACCTGGAAAAGTTCCCTCATCTTTATGTACTTTGAAAAAGCCTTTTACTTCTCGTAAAACTTCTCCAAACTCTCTAGTTTTATAATTGTTTGATGTTTTTATTGTATTGCCATGCATAGGGTCTATACTCCAAACTACATTTTTACCATGTTTTTTTACAGCTTGAACTAATTTTGGAAATTCATTTTCTATTTTATCAGCACCCATTCTTACGATAATGTTAAGTCTTCCTTCTTCATTTTCAGGATTCACTTTTTCTATAAGCTCAATAAGTCCATCAGCAGTCATAGTTGGACCTGCTTTTATACCTATTGGATTTTTAACACCTCTTAAAAACTCAACATGAGCATCATTTACATCTCTTGTTCTATCACCTATCCAAAGCATATGAGCTGAACAATCATACCAGTCTCCACTCAAACTATCTTCTCTAGTAAGAGCCTCTTCATAATTCATAAGAAGTGCTTCATGAGAAGTATAAAGAGTTGTTTCATTTATTGTAGGTGTATTTGCCGAAGTAATGCCACAAGCTTCCATAAACTCTAAAGTTTCTGTAATTTTATCAGCTAAGCTCTGATACTTCTCTCCAAGTTTACCCTCTTTTACAAAATCTAAATTCCATTTATGTACTTTATGAAGATCCGCCATACCACCACGAGCAAAAGCACGTAGAAGATTCATAGTTGCACTTGACTGATTGTATGCTTTTATCATTCTCTGTGGATCTGGTATCCTTGAGCTTGAAGTAAACTCATTGCCGTTAATTATATCCCCTCTGTAACTAGGCAGTTTTTCACCATTAACTTCTTCAAAATCTGATGAGCGAGGCTTAGCAAACTGACCAGCAAGACGACCAACCTTTACAACAGGACAACCTCCTGCAAAAGTAAGCACAACTGCCATTTGCATCATAACTTTAAACATATCTTTTATATTATCTGCATTAAATTCACTAAAACTCTCTGCACAATCACCACCTTGAAGTAAAAATGCTTCTCCACGACAAACTTTTGCTAACTCTCTTTTAAGATTTCTAACTTCACCTGCAAAAACAAGTGGTGGAAAATTATTTAACTCTTTTTCTACACTATTAAGTTGTTCTTTATCTGGATAAGTTGGTTGTTGCTTTATATTAAACTCTCTCCAAGATGTTCTTGACCACTTCATTATAATTACCTTTAATTTAAAAATTTCATGATTATACCAAAAAATCAGATATAATTTCTCTTTTAAAAGGATATTTTTTGAATAATGAAAAAAAAGGTACTATTTATGCAATATTAGCCTTTACTTTTTGGGGCTTAGTCCCTATCTATTTTAAGCTCGTAAGCAATGTAGATCCTTTCGAAATTTTAATTCATCGTATATTGTGGTCTATTCTATTTTTATCTCTACTACTTTTTACTGGTAAATCTTTTGAATCTTTTATTCTTATATTAAAAGATTCAAAAAAACTAAAAATTCTTTTTATATCTGCTCTACTTGTTTCAGTTAATTGGCTTACATTTATATGGGCTATTGCAAATAACAAAATTGTTGAAGCAAGTTTAGGTTATTATATCAATCCTCTTATAAGTGTTTTTTTAGGATATATTTTCTTTAACGAACGTATGACTAAACAACAAATCATTGCAATTATTTTAGCATTTTTAGCAATAATGTATCAAGTATACTCTTTAGGTAACCTACCAATAATCTCACTTATACTAGCTTTTAGTTTTGCTTTTTATGGTCTAGTAAGAAAAAAAATACAAGTAGAATCTATCTCAGGGTTACTTATAGAAACACTTCTTATATCACCTTTTGCATTAATATATCTAGCCTATTTAATCAAAACAAATCAAAATGCTTTTACTATACCTTTAGATTCAACCTCTTGGCTTTTAATCTTAGCAGGACTCATAACTATAATACCACTTATATGGTTTAACCTAGCAACAGCGAAAATATCTATGATGAAACTTGGTTTTTTACAGTATATTGGACCTAGTTTATCTTTTTTATTAGCTGTAGTTGTATATAATGAACCACTTAATTTAAATAAGCTTATAACTTTTATAATGATATGGGTCGCTTTAGTTATATTTTCAGTTAGATTTAAAAAAATCAGTGTTACACAATGAAACAATTTTGAAATTTTTAGCTATTGTCTATTTTTTATATACCAATTTAATCTAACTCACTAAAATTTTAAGTACAATCTATTCAGTGTATATTTCTAAAGATTATAATCTAATCTTAAAACTATACATAATTTTAAACTTAAAAGGATTCGTATGACTAAATTTACTAAGTTATCATTAGTAGCATTAGCTTTTATTGGCATGAATGCAACAGCAGGAACATTGCAAAATGTACAAAAAGCAGGTTTTTTAAAATGTGGTGTTAACATCGGTGCAACTGGTTTTTCTGAAGTAGGAACTGGTGGAAAATACCAAGGAATGGATGTTGATGGTTGTAAAGCAGTAGCAGCAGCAGTTTTAGGTGATGCGTCCAAAGTTAAGTATATTGGATTAAATGCTAAAGAGAGATTTGCAGCACTTCAATCTGGAGAAATTGATGTTTTATACAGAGGTACAACTTGGACTCAAACTAGAGATACTGCTCTTGGTCTAAATTTTGCTGGTGTAAACTTTTATGATGGTCAAGGTTTCCTTATAAATAAAAAATTAAATGTAAAAAGTGCACTTGAATTAGATGGCGCTGCTGTTTGTGTTCAATCTGGAACTACAACAGAACTTAACCTTGCTGATTATTTTAAAGCGAACGATATGAAATATAAGTCAGTTGCTTACGATTCAAATGACCAAGTTACTTCTTCTTTTGAAGCTGGAAGATGTGATGTTCTTAGTTCTGATTCATCTCAACTTTATGGTATAAGAAGTAAGCTTAAAGATCCTTCTAAATATGAAGTTTTACCACAAATCATCTCTAAAGAGCCTTTAGGACCTGTTGTAAGACAAGGAGATGATCAATGGTTTAATATAATTAAATGGTCATATAATGCGATGGTTGCAGCAGAAGAGAATGGTATCACAAGTAAAAATGCTGATAGTATGAAAACTTCTAAGAGCCCAGCTGTAAGAAGAATTTTAGGAGTTGATGGTAAACTTGGTGCTAACTTAGGTCTTAAAAAAGATTGGGCTTATCAAATTATCAAGCAAGTTGGTAATTATGGTGAAGTATTTGAAAGAAATGTGGGTATGAATACTCCACTTCAAATCAAAAGAGGTCTTAATGCTTTATGGACAAATGGTGGATTACAATATTCTCCTCCATTTAAATAAGACACAATCAAATTACTAGACTAAAGGTAGGATTAAACTCCTACCTTATTACATAATTACATAAAGGATTTAAATGTTTTTATTTTTTAAAGAAGCTTCGCTATGATGCGTGCTTTAAGAAATCAAAAGGTTAGAGGAATACTGTTTCAAATTTTGACTATTTTAGGATTGATTGCTTTTTTGTGGTATATTGGCTCAAATACAATGACGAATATAGAACAAAGAGGCATAAGAACTGGTTTTGACTTTTTAAATAGTACTGCTGGTTTTAGTATTGATGAAACACCTATTGAGTTTTCATCTACAGATACACACGGTAGAGTTTTTTTAGTAGGTCTTTCAAATACACTTATCATTACTTTTTTTGGTATTATTCTCTCAACAATATTAGGTCTTATTATTGGTGTTTTAAGACTTTCAAATAACTGGATAATTAAAAAATTAGCTGCAACATATATAGATATATTTAGAAATATACCTATATTACTACAGATACTATTTTGGTACAATGTAGTTTTAAGTTCACTTCCTAGTCCAAAACAAAGTATTGACTTTCTTGGTAGTATATTTATAAATAATCGTGGTTTATATATCCCAACGCCAGAACTAAACTCTACTACTATTTCTGTTTTATTAGGTTTAGCTGCTACTGTTATTGGAGCAATATTTTTAAATAAGTGGGCAAATAAAAGACAAGAAAAAACTGGTCAAGATTTTCCTGTTGTTTTAGCTGTATTAGGAGCTATAATTATTGTTCCAATAATTGCATATTTTATTGGTGGAGCAAATTTTAATTTTGACTATCCTAAACTTGGTGGATTTAATTTTTCAGGTGGAAAAGTAATATCCCCAGAATTTCTAGCACTTACATTTGCTTTGGTTATCTATACAGCTACTTTTATAGCAGAAGCAGTAAGAAGTGGTATAGAAGCAGTAAGTAAAGGTCAAAAAGAAGCAGCAGCTTCTATTGGACTCTCTTCATACCAGGCACTTAAACTTGTAGTTCTTCCACAAGCTATAAGGATAGCTATTCCTCCTGTGATAAATCAATATCTAAACTTAGCTAAAAACTCCTCATTAGCAGCTGCTATTGGTTATCCAGAGATAGTTACTGTATTTGCAGGAACTTCGCTCAACCAAACAGGACAAGCTATTGAGATTTTAGCTATAACCATGCTTGTATATTTAACAATTAGTTTAGTAGTTTCAGCTATATTAAACTGGTTTAATCACAAAATGAAGACAAAGGAGAGATAATGGCAGTATATGAAGAAAAACAGACATTAGAAGCTCCTTCTAGTACAAAAGGTTTTATACATTGGGCAAAAGAAAATCTTTTTTCAACCCCTTTAAATACACTTATGACATTTGCAGGAATTGGTATTCTATATTATATAATTCCACCATTTTTACAATGGGCATATTTTGATGCAAATTTTGCGGGAACTACTAAAGAACAATGTACAGGTGATGGAGCATGTTGGATTTTTATAAAAATGAAACTAGATCTATTTATGTATGGTTTTTATCCTCAAGAAGAATTATGGCGGCTTAAAACTATAGTAATGCTATTTATAGCAATGATAATAGGCCTTAGATTTATAAAAAAAGGTAGCATTAAATTTTTAATTATAACTTTCTTTTTTATATTATCTTTAATATTAGTAACTGGTGGTATATTTGGACTTGAATATGTGGCTACTGACAGATGGGGTGGATTGATGCTTACTATCATCGTTGCATCAGTTGGTATTGTATTTTCTTTTCCTATTGGAATTATTGTTGCCTTTGGTAGACAATCTAATCTTCCTATCATAAGAAGTGTGTGTGTTACATACGTTGAGATGATTAGAGGTGTGCCATTAATTACAATTTTATTTATGTCATCAGTAATCTTACCTCTATTTTTTCCAGAGGGAATATCATTTGATAAACTCTTACGAGCTCTTATAGGAATTACACTATTTCAAGCTGCTTATGTTGCAGAAAATATAAGAGGTGGACTACAAGCTATCCCTAAGGGACAGTATGAAGCAGCTGATGCTATTGGATTATCTTATTGGCAAAAAATGCTTTTAGTTATACTTCCTCAAGCACTAAAAGTTGCTATACCAAATCTTGTAGGTGCTTTTATATCACTTTTTCAAGATACAACATTAGTTCTTATTATTGGACTATTTGATTTGCTCAGTACGGTTACAATTGCCGCAGCTGATTCAAACTGGTTAGGTATGGAAACAGAAGGATATGTATTTGTAACAGCTATATTTTGGGCATTTTGTTATGGTATGAGTAGATACTCAAATAAATTAGAAAAACAGTTTGATACAAACTTGAAATAGGAAGAAAAATGGAAAATAATAACGTAATAGAAATTAAAAATTTAAATAAATGGTATGGTGATTTTCACGTTTTAAAAGATATAAACTTTGAAGTGAAAAAAGGTGAAATTATTGTTGTATGTGGACCTTCAGGAAGCGGAAAGTCAACACTAATTAGATGTATAAACTATCTTGAGCAGTTTCAAGAAGGTACAATCACAGTTGATGGTATCCAAGTGGTTGATGATATCAAAAAAATTAAAGCTCTTCGTGAAGATGTAGCGATGGTTTTCCAACATTTCAATCTTTTTCCACACCTATCAATCGTGGACAACTTAACACTATCACCTATTTGGGTAAAGAAACAACCTAAAAAAGATGCTATTGCAACTGCTATGAAGTTTTTAGACCGTGTTGGTATTGCAGAACAAGCTGACAAGTATCCAAATCAACTTTCAGGTGGACAACAACAACGTGTTGCAATTGCAAGAAGTCTTTGTAAAAATCCTAATATCATGCTTTTTGATGAACCAACTTCAGCTCTTGATCCTGAAATGGTAAGTGAAGTACTTGATGTTATGGTTGAACTAGCAAAAGAAGGTCGTACTATGATATGTGTTACTCATGAAATGGGTTTTGCAAAAAAAGTAGCTGATAGAGTCATCTTTATGGATGCCGGCCAAATTGTAGAAGAAAATACTCCTGATAAATTCTTTGACAATCCAGAATCAGATAGACTAAAACTATTCCTAGACCAAATTCTTTCTCACTAAAAAATTCTACATATAAAGGGCTATTAATTAGCCCTTTACTTTAACTCGCTATAATCAGATAAAAATTTTAAGGCATTTAAAATGGATCAATTATTTCCCGTAATTTTTGTTGTAGGGCTTATAGCCTTTATAATGATGAAACAAATAGGTCACATAACTAATAACCTAGATGTTCAAGGTGACACAGACTCTTTTGATAAATATGCAAAGTTTTCTGTCGCAATTCAAAATCATATACGAGCTATCAAATTAGATATTGACAGCACAAAACAGATAGAAAATCCTAGATATATTTTAAAAAATAAAGAATTAGAAGAGGATTTAATTGAAGAATTATCTGATTTTCTAAGAAAATTAGTATTTTTTGAAACACTTTTGGCAAAGAAAAAAACATCTACAGAAATAGAGAGTGAACTTTTTAGTGTTTTGAGTAAATTAGACGAATTTATAAAACAAAATTGTGAAGATGGTGAGCGCTTAGCAGAAGAATTAAGAGAAAATTTACTAACACAATATGGAGAATAGATATGTTTGAAGAATTAAAAGATTTAAAAAAAGATATAGCAAAAAGTGAAAAAGAGTTAAAAGAAAAACAAGAAAAAGAGCTAAAAGAAGAGAAAGAAAAAAAACTAAAAACTGATTTTGAGTCTTTTATGAAACAATCAGGTATTAAAAAGATATAAATGCTACCAAGTCGACTGATAGAATTTTCAACACTTGAAGCAAAATGTGCATATTTAAAAGACAAACGTATGCGTATGGAGTATAAATTTATAGAAAATTGTCCAGAAATTTTAAGTCAAAAGCTTATTCAAAGAGGCTGGAGAAGATTTGGAGAATACTACTCTAGACCAAACTGTGTTGAGTGTAATGATTGTCTATCACTTCGCATAAATGCTACAAACTATCGCTTTTCAAAAAGTGCCAAAAGAACAATACGAAAGAATAGTGCAACAAAATTTGTAGTACAAAAACCAACAATAACTATACAACATTTAAATCTATACGAAAAATACCATAAATATATGGAAGAAAAAAAAGGCTGGAAACACTATACTTTAAGCCCTAATAGTTATCATGAACTTTATGTTAGTGGAGCAATGAAGTTTGGTAAAGAGATTTTATACTTTGTAGATGGAAAACTTGTAGGAGTAGATTTGGTTGATTTTTTTACTGATGGTTTATCTTCTATATATTTCTTTTATGATCCAGATTATGCTCACTTATCTTTAGGAAGATTTTCAATGTATCAACAAATATATATAGCTCAAACAAACAAACTTCCATGGGTGTATCTCGGATATTATGTAGAAAAATGCCCATCTTTAAGCTACAAAGCTGATTATAAACCATTTGAAATAATGAAAAATCAACCCTCTTTAAAAGAATCTCCAATTTGGAACTAAATTTGCTTATGTTATAGTAAATATTGTTTTAGGAGACTTACATGCAGATATCATTTTCACCAGAAATGTTGGCTGTAACTATTGAAGATGATCCAAGTACTTTTTACCACTTGCAAAATACTATAGAAAAAAACTTTTCAAAACGTATTGGAAGAAAAAATAAAACTATCGTTTTCAAGCAAGAAGAAGAAAATGTACAAAGAAGGTATTTTTTAAAACTCATTGATAAAATATATAGAAGAAAAAATATAATATACGATGAAAACATCTCATTTAACATTAAAGATGCATTAAATAAAACTATAAAAATTACACATTTAAAATCAAATCAACTACAGCAACAACTTAAAATAACTATGAAAATAGAAGATAACTATGCAGTAGTATTTGATATAGGAACAAAAAATTCTGTACTTATATCTTATTTAAGAAATTATTTTAAAAATCATCTTATTAAATACAGACTTAAAAACAATACAGCTACACTATATCCTTACTCAGAAAAAACAGCAAAACTTTTAGAAAAACTTCTAAATCAAAAAGAGATTATAGGTTGTTATGTAGATTTTACTTATGATATAAATGAATTTTTGATATATAAAAATACTTTAACAAAAAAAATCAACAGAAGAAAAAAGTTTAATACTCTTTTTTCTTTACTTGAAGAGTTTTATGAAGTACTTGACTGTAAGATAAATGATAATTTTGAAACTATACGAAAAAACTATCTTTTACTTGTAAAGCAGTATCATCCAGATACCGTTTCACATACAAATCCTTCTTTAATAAATCATTATAGTAATAAATTTCAAATAATTCAACATGCTTATGAAATGATAAAAGTTCATTTTGAGCACGAAAAAAGTGCTTAATATTTTAAAGAATAAAGTTTTTTTCGTTCAGATGAACCTGCTATATTAAACTCTTTTCTATATTTTGTTATAGTTCTTCTTACCATTTTAACAGCAAATTTTTGCTCTATGAGAGCTAAAAGTTTAATATCACTAAATGGTTTATTATAATCCTCATATTTAACAAGTTCACACATATAATCTTTTATAGCACTATTAGATATATCCTCTTCAACTGCTGTTGCAAAAAACTGTTTTAGTGGTATAATTCCTCTACTACAAGAAAGATATTTCCCTGAAATAGCACGTGAAATTGTAGATGGATTTCTTTTTAAATCATCTGCTATATCTTTTAATTTCATTGGTCTTATAGCCTTTCCGAAAAAAAAGTCATATTGATACTCAACTATCATAAGCCCTATTTTGTATAAAGTTGCTTTTCTCATCTCCAATGCATCTACTAAATCTTTTGCATCTTTGATTTTACTAGCTACAAATGAATGATTTTCATCTAACCCATCTGTCTCTATTATAATTTCTGGATAGTATGCATCATTTAATGCAACTTCTATTGAACCTTTATTATCATATACAAATATATCTGGTATTACTTGCATTTCATCTTCTAAAAAGTCAATTGCTGGAGGATTTCTAAATTTTTTTATAACTTTTAAAGCATCACCAAATCGTTCTTCTTGGCTATAATTTTCTATGGATTCAAAATTGCTTATCAATTTTTTGATAAACCTACATAAATCTTCTTCTACTTCTACCTCTTCAAGCTGAAATAAAAATGCCTCTTTAAAATCAACTGCCCCAATTCCAAGTGGTTCAAGATAAGAAAATCTACTTCTTACCTTCTCTATTTTATCTATACTAACGCCTATTTTTTTAGATATTTCAGGTAGTGATTCTTTTTCAAAATAACCTTCATGATTAATATTTTCAATAATTGCATAAGCTATCTCTTGTGAAATTTTTGTAGGGAAAAGAGGTGGATTTATCTGCTCATCTAAAGTTTCATACAGTGTTTTTTTATTAAGTGTAAGTGCTTCAATAGTTTCTGAAACACTATTTTTACTAAGCTCTTTAAAAAAGTTCTTTTTTGCAAATTTTTTATCTGGTTTTTCATTACCAGCTCGAACTTGTATAAAAGGATTTGCTTGAACAAAAGGCTCTATTGCTTCAGGAAGAGAGTCTAAATCAGATTGTAAAATTGGCAACCAACCACGAAGAGTTGATGAAAGTTTTTGCTTTTGATTTTGACTTACTCTTAACTTCATAGTTATAACTTAAACTCCTCACCAAGATAAAACTTTCTTACTAGTTTATTTTGTGCAACTTCATCACTTGTACCACTTGCAAGAAGTGAACCATCTTTAATAACATATGCTCTATCACATATATCTAAAGTTTCTCTTACATTGTGGTCAGTTATAAGTACTCCAATATCTATCTTGGCTAAATCTCTTACAATATTTTGTATATCTGCAACTGCAATCGGATCAACACCAGCAAAAGGCTCATCAAGAAGTAAAAACTTTGGTTGAATCGCAAGTGAACGAGCTATCTCACATCTACGTCTCTCACCACCACTCAAACTCAAACCTTTTCTTTGACGAATTGGCTCGATATTTAACATACTTAAAAGCTCTTCAACCCTCTTCTCTCTATCTTCTTGTTTATCATATATAATTTCAGCTGCAAGCATTAAGTTCTCTTCAACACTAAGCTCTTTAAATATGCTAGACTCTTGAGGCAAATATCCAATACCAAGCTTTGAACGTTTATGAAGTGGCATTTTTGTTAAAATTTGATTATCAAGATAAACTTCACCTTTTGTAGGAGAAATAAGCCCACAAATCATATAAAATGTTGTTGTTTTACCAGCTCCATTTGGGCCAAGAAGTCCAACTATCTCTCCACTTTTTACATGTAAAGATATATCTGTTATTATTGTTGTCTTTTTTATTGTTTTTACTAATTTTTCTACTTTGAGTGTATGCATTCATAAGCCCTTTTATCTTTTAATATTTCTATCTCTATCTTTAAAAATTCAAATCCCATTTTTTTTAAAATATCTTCAAGTCTATCATCCGCCCACTCTATAAGGTGGTATTTTGGTTCATCTAACTTTTCTAAAAGTCCACTTTGTAAAAAAGAATCAATTCCATTTTGATATATATCATAATGACAAACTTTATCTCCATACTCATTCATAATAGAAAAAGTAGGTGATGAAACTTCTACATGTAAACCCAAATTCTTGACAAATTCTCTTACAAAAGTAGTTTTTCCAGAAGCCAAATCACCTTTTAAAAGAATAATACCTTTACTGCCAATTTTATCAATAACCTCTTTAGTAAAATCTTCCAACTCATCTAAACTACAAACTCTCATAAACTATTTGACACCTTAACAATATATTTTAACTTTTCAATAGCTTTTTTGCTTTTAATAGTATCATCTACAATCTCTAAACCATCTTGAAAATCTCTAGCCATACCATCAACAACTAAAGAAGCTGCTGCATTAATATACACTATATCTCTTTGTGCCTGTGTAGATTTTTCTAAAAATATATCATGAACTATTGAAGCATTAAAATCAGCATCTCCACCGATAATAGCTTCAAGTGGTGCTCTTTTTATTCCAAAATTTTCAGGGTCAATTTCAAACTCTTCTATATGATTATCTATAAGCCTTGCCGCATAAGTTATATCACTTATACTAATCTCATCCATATTTTCACGAGAACTAACAACTAATGCTGATTTTGTATTGTTTATCCTTAGAGCCTCTGCTATCTTCAAAACAAACACTCTATCAAAAACACCAAGCATACTTTTTTGAACTGATGCTGGATTTGTTAACGGACCAAGTATATTAAATATAGTTTTTTCAGGTATAGATTTACGAACAGGCATAATAAACTTCATAGCTGGATGATGATTTTGAGCAAACATAAAAGTAAAACCAGTCTCTTCTAGAAGTTTAGCGCTATTTTCTATGCTCAAATCAAGCCTTACACCAAGTTTTTCAAACATATCTGCACTTCCAGATTTACTTGTAACTGAACGACTTCCATGTTTTGCAACAAAACAACCAGCACTAGCACATAAAAGTGCCACTGTTGATGATATATTAAAACTACCTATTTTATCTCCCCCAGTACCTACAATGTCTAGTAATTTTGGTCTTAATACATCATCTACTTTTAAAGGTATAGCATGATTTCTCATAACACTTGCTGCTGCTGCTATTGATTCTACTGAAGTTGTTTCATCTAATTTTAATGAGACTAAAAAATCTTTCATTTGCTCATCACTCATATCATGATTAAATAACTCTTCAAATATTTTTTTAGATTCATCAAATGTCATATTATTTCCTTTACATATTCACTCTGTTTTGATTTTGGAATTGTTTTTGTTATAGGAATTTGTAAAACTTCATAATTCACTATTTTTTGAAGATAGTTTATAGTTATCTTATCTCCTACCTTAACATCTTTTGCTGCTTTTACAACTTTTCCATTTATCTCTACTACGCCATTTCTACACATATCCTCTGATACAGCTCTTCGTTTTGTAATATTGACTGAATTTAAAAATTTATCAATTCTCAAAATATTTCCCTTTTATGTAAACTATTTACAGTATTCTAACAAATTTTTTTTAAATACTGCTTTTTTATGGAACACTTTTTGCAGTAAAGGAGATATAAGCAGATTTTTTAGTTAATTTCGATAGAATAATCAGATTAATTAATTTACTAGGAAAAAATATGCGTAGAGATGTAAAAAAAGTAGTTCTTGCCTACAGTGGAGGTTTGGATACAAGTATAATTTTAAAATGGTTACAAGATGAATTTAACTGTGAAGTTGTAACTTTTACAGCAGATGTTGGACAGGGCGAAGAGCTTGAACCAGCTAGAAAAAAAGCAATTGAACTTGGTATAAAACCAGAGAATATTTTTATTGAAGATCTTAAAGAGGAGTTCGTAAGAGATTATGTTTTTCCAATGTTTAGAGCAAATGCCATTTATGAAGGTGAATACTTACTTGGAACGTCTATTGCACGTCCACTTATAGCTAAGCGTCAAGCAGAAATTGCAGCTCTTACAGGAGCTGATGCAGTAAGTCATGGTGCAACAGGAAAAGGAAATGACCAAGTAAGATTTGAGCTAGGTTATCTTGGTATTAACTCAGATTTAACTATCATTGCTCCTTGGAGAGAGTGGGATTTAAACTCAAGAGAAAAACTTCTTGCTTATGCAAAAGAACATGATATACAGATAGAACAGAAAAAAGGTAAATCACCATACTCTATGGATGCAAACTTACTTCATATCTCTTATGAAGGTTTAGTTTTAGAAGATCCAAACCAAGAACCTGAAGATGACATGTGGAGATGGTCAGTTAGCCCTGAAGATGCACCTGATAAAGCAGAAAGAATAGAACTAGAGTATAAAAATGGTGACCCAGTTGCACTAAATGGGGTTCAACTAAGTCCAGCAAAAATGCTTGAAACTCTAAATAGTCTTGGAAATAAACATGGCATAGGACGTATAGATATAGTTGAAAATAGATTTGTCGGTATGAAAAGTCGTGGATGCTATGAGACACCAGGTGGAACTATCATGCTAAAAGCTCACAGAGCAATAGAAAGTATCACTCTTGACCGTGAAGCTGCTCATCTTAAAGATGAGATGATGCCAAGATATGCAAAAACAATCTACAATGGTTTTTGGTTTGCACCAGAGCGTGAAATGATGCAAGCTATGATTGACAAATCACAAGAAACAGTAAATGGAACAGTAAAACTAAAACTATACAAAGGTAATGTTATAGTTGTTGGTCGTCACAGTGAAAGAAACAACCTTTTTAGTGAAGAATTTTGTACATTTGAAGAAGATGAAGTATACAACCAAAAAGATGCTGAGGGCTTTATAAAGCTTAACGCTCTTAGATTTATAATTGGTGGTAAAAATAAAAAGTTTTATGGTGATAACTAATGAGCTTTACATGTAAAGATATCTCTAGCTTAACATCAGAAATAAGTGATAATAAGCTAAAAGAACTTCTTACATGTAGAGAAAATGATGAGATTGATTTTAAACTAATAGATATCCGTGAAATGTTTGAATATAGTGATTTGAGTATAGATGGCACAGACTTACTCTTACCAACAAGTATACTTCATACTAAAATGGATGAATTAGAAAAAATAAAAGAAAGTTTTATAATTTTATATTGTAGAACAGGTAACAGAACAGGACATATGCTAGGCATACTACAAAGAATGGGCTTTAAAAAAATAGCCCATCTTAGTGATGGTATAGTCCAATTTAGTGGGAAAACATCAAAAAATGCCCCACTTCCAAACTAAAGGAGATAAAAATTCTTTACGAAGTAAAAGCTTCAGTGAAAGGAATTTTTATTGGACTTGTTCAATCAAAAGGAGATAAATAGATGAAAGTATTATTATTAAAAGATGTTAAAGGTTTAGGAAAAGCTGGAGAGGTAAAAGAAGTAAAAGATGGTTATGGAAAAAACTTTCTTATAGGCAATAAACTTGCACTTCACGCGACTAATGAAGTCCTTAAAAAACATGAAGCTAATGTTAGAAAACAAAAAGAAGCAGATGAAGAAGAGATACAAAGACTAAAAAGTATCGAAAAAGCTCTTAGCAATATAAAACTTGTAGTAAAAAGAAAATTAGGTGCCAATGGAAGCCTATTTGGTGCAGTTACAAAAGATGAAATAGCTCATGAACTTAAAACTCAACATAATATTGAAATAGATAAAAAAACTGTTGAGATTAAAAATGCTATCAAAATGACTGGACTATTTGATATTACAATTAAACTAGGTCATGGTATACATGCACCAATGCAATTAGAAATTATCGGGGAGTAGCGTATATATGTTTGATGCAACAACTATACTAGGGTACAAAACTAATGGTAAAGCTGTTATAGGTGGAGATGGCCAAGTAACTTTTGGAAATACAATTTTAAAAGGTAATGCTACTAAAATTAGAAAACTTCATCATGGTAAAATCTTAGCTGGTTTTGCAGGAAGTACAGCTGATGCATTTAATCTTTTTGACATGTTTGAAGGAATTTTAGAACAAAAAAAAGGTGATCTTTTTAAATCTGTTATAGAGTTTTCTAAAGAGTGGAGAAAAGATAAAATGCTTAGAAGGCTAGAGGCTATGATGATAGTTCTTGATACTAAAAATATCTTTATTTTAAGCGGTACTGGAGATGTTGTTGAGCCTGAAGATGGAAAACTAGCTGCTATTGGTAGTGGAGGAAATTTTGCAATTTCTGCTGCTAGAGCACTAGAAAAACATACAAAACTAGACCCTGAAGATCTTGTTAAAGAGAGCCTTTATATAGCTGGTGAGCTTTGTATATATACAAACACAAATATAAAAACTTTTGTTTTAGAAGAGGAAAAATAAAGAATGAATATGACACCTAAAGAAATTGTTGCTTACTTAGATGAGTACATAATAGGTCAATTTGATGCAAAAAAAGCTATAGCAATTGCACTAAGAAATAGATATAGAAGATTACAATTAGATAGTGAAATGCAAGAAGAAGTGATGCCAAAAAATATCCTCATGATAGGAAGTACTGGCGTTGGTAAAACTGAAATTGCCAGAAGATTAGCTAAGATGATGAATCTTCCTTTTGTAAAAGTAGAAGCTAGTAAATATACAGAAGTAGGTTTTGTTGGACGTGATGTTGAATCTATGGTAAGAGATTTAGTTATGGCTTCTATTAATCTTGTAAGAAATGAACATAGAGAAAAAAATATAGACAAAATTGATGATCATATAGAAAAAACTATTATTGAAAAACTTTTACCACCACTTCCAAATGGTGCAAGTGATGAAAAAAAAGAGGATTATAAAAAAAGTTATACTCGCATGAAAGAGAAACTAAAAAATGGTGAACTTGATGAACTTAGCATAGAAGTAGAGATAACTGGTGGAGGAAGTGATATGGGAGATAGTTCACTTCCCCCAGAGATGATAAAAGTACAAGAGTCTTTTATCAAAATTTTAGGTACTGGAAAAGACAGTATAAAAAAAGAACTTAAAGTAAAAGAAGCAAAAGAAGCTCTAAAACATGATGCAAGTGAAAAACTACTAGACTTTGAAGCCATAAAGATAGAAGCATTAGATCGTGCTCAAAATGGTGGCATTATATTTCTTGATGAAATTGATAAAGTAGCTGTCAGTTCAAATGCAAGTCATAGAAGTGACCCTAGTAAAGAAGGAGTTCAACGTGACCTTCTTCCTATAGTTGAGGGGAGTGACGTAAATACAAAACATGGGATGGTTAAAACTGACCATATTCTTTTTATTGCTGCTGGTGCATTCCATCTTAGTAAACCAAGTGACTTGATACCAGAACTTCAAGGAAGGTTTCCTTTAAGAGTTGAACTTGATTCTTTAACTGAAGATGTGCTTTATCAAATACTAACACAAGCAAAAAATTCACTTCTTCGTCAATATGAAGCACTACTAAAAACGGAAAAAGTTAAACTAACATTTGACGATGATGCTATAAGAGCAATAGCTAAAATATCTCAAATGGCAAATGAAAAAATGGAAGATATTGGAGCAAGAAGACTTCATACTGTAATTGAAAAAGTAATAGAAGATATAAGCTATAGTGCAGATGAGCATAGTGGTGAAAATATAACTATAACAAAAGAACTGGTACATGAAAGACTAGATGAGATTGCAGAAGATGAAGATGTAAGTAAGTACATACTATGAGTGAAATAAAAACAAAAGCTGGCTTTGTTTCAGTAATAGGAAGACCAAATGCAGGAAAAAGTTCACTTCTAAACTGGCTTATAGGTGAAAAAATAGCAATGGTATCACATAAAGCAAATGCAACAAGAAAACGCTCAAATATAATAGCTATGCACAATAACACACAAATTATATTTGTTGATACTCCTGGTATCCATGAAAAAGAGAGACTTTTAAATAAATTTATGATGGATGAAGCGCTTAAAGCGATGGGAGACTGTGACCTTATACTATTTTTAGCACCTGCAACTGATAATTTAAAAGATTATGAAAAGTTTTTAGAGAGAAATAAAAAAAATACTCCACATATACTACTTTTAACAAAAGTAGATGATACAAATAAAAAAGATCTTTTTAAAAAGATTGAACAATATTCAAAATACCAAGATAAATTTCAAGCTTTAATTCCTATTTCAATTAAAAAAGGTATTACTCAATCATACCTTCTTGATGAAATTTCAAAAGAGTTACCAGAACACCCTTTTCTATATGATACAGAGATTTTAACTACAGATCCAGTTAAAGATTTGTATAAAGAGTATATAAGAGAGGCAATTTTTAGTAATACTAGTGAAGAAATTCCTTATTTTGCCGATGTAATGGTAGAAAAAGTAGAAGAAAATGATAATATTGATAATATTTATGCTACTATAATAGTAGACAAAAAGAGTCAAAAAGGCATAATCATAGGAAAAGGTGGTAAAACCTTACAAAGAATTGGCTTTGAGGCTAGGAAATCTATAGAAAACCTTGCAGGTAAAAAGATTTTTTTAAAACTCTTTGTTGTCGTAAAACAAGGGTGGAGTCAAGATAAAGATTTGCTGAAAAAAATAGGTTATATAATAGAGTAAATTTATATTTTATATGTTATACTACAGGTAAAATATTTTTAATTCTAATACAAAATTAGGTAGGGACATGGTAGAAAAAAGTGGCAAACAGAGTTTCTCTGAAATAATTTCGATTGACCCAGTATCATTACAATCATATAAATATGCAAAAAATGAGATTCAACCTTTAAAACTAGAAAAAAGTAATAAAAACTCATTTTTTATATCTTATATTCAAAGTAAAGATGTTATTAGTGCTACTATCGATATTAGTAGAAATATTCCAGATAGTGATTTAAAAAATGCTATTGAAATAAAAGTTTATGATGAACTTGGTCTTGATTCAGCAATTGAATATACTATTACTTATCTTGAAACAGAAACTAATGATAATAAAAATAGAGTTTTTAACGTTTTTGTTATAGATGCATCTCTTGTTAGTTCTCAACTATCAGAGATAAGAAAAAAGACTTCTTATATTGATTATGTTGCAACTGCACCATTTTTAATATCCTCACTCTATCAAAAAGCTCTTTTAGAATCTGAAGGAACAGATTGTTTTGTTTATTTTCAAAAAAATGATGCCTTTTTAGCAATATATAAAGGTGGAGAATACTTATACTCAAAATCACTACACTACTCATTAACTGAATTAACAGAAAAATTTTGTGAACTTATTGGTGAAAGAGTTGACGAAGAAGATTTTTATAAACTGTTAACAACAGAAGGATTAAAAAGTACAAATATTTCATACCAATCTTTTTTAATGCAACTTTTTGGTGAACTATTTTTATATATTAATGATGTTATTGTTTTTGCTAAACGCTCATATAGTATAGATAATATTGATAAAATATATATTGGTTCAGAAGTTGGTATGTTTGTAGGTGTTGATGAGTATGCAAAAAGTTACTTAGGGCTTGAATCTTATGAATTTAATTTCAGTATAGCTATAAATTCTAAAGAATGGTATGTAGACCAACTGCATATTTTAATGGCACTAACAGCACAAGTATATTTAGAAGATACAGATGATAAACTCAACTTCTCTATTTTTAAAAGACCTCCCCCATTTAGAAAACGTCCTGTAGGAAAATTAATAGGTGTTCTTGTTGCTAGTATTCTTCTAACTATTGCTTATCCAGCTTATCAATATGGATACTCACAGTTTTTACAACTACAGGTAGCTCAAGCAAATAAAGAATACAAAAAAGCCAATAAAGAAGCAAATGTAATCAGAGCTAAAATTGCAAAACTGAAAAAAGATAGAGCAAAGATAGTAGTATTAGTAAAAAAAGAATCTAAAAAACTAGAATTTAGAAAGAAACTTTTATCTGAGATACATAAGAAAAAAACTGCCTATTCCATGAAAGCACTTATATTAGTCGAATTAATAAATATATCAAATAAATATAAATCTAAAATATCAAATATAAGCTATGATGAAAATAATATAAAACTCTCTATTCAAAATAGAAGTGAAAAAAAGATAACAGAATTTATACAAGAATTAACTAATCTAAAGAAATACAAAATAACTACTGACAAGATAGAAAAAAATGAAAAAGATAATTTTTATCTTAGTCAGATAGTGGTAGGAATTTAATTATGAATGGACCTAGTACATTTGATAAAATAGATAATTATCTAAAAGATAAAAAGAGTAGTGAACTCTCTTTAGTTTTTTTAATGGTTTTTGTAACTATTGGTTTTGTTATATATTCATCAGTATATCCTGTAACAGAAAAAATACTAAAGAAAACTAAAAACTCTCATAAAAATATAAAAAATAAATTGAGTCAAGAAAAAGCATATTTAAATTCAGTTACAAGAAATAATGATAAAAATTTTATAATTAAAAAAATGTCTTTAGAGGTAAATAAAGAAAAGAAACTTTTAAAAGAGACAAAGTTTGCAAACTCATATGTAGACACTAAACTTAAAGAGTTGTCATATCTTCTTTTCAACGATAAAAACTGGGCTAAGTTTCTAGACTCTATAGCTTTTATAGGAAAAAAATATGGTATTGAATTATCTCTTATTAATAATAGTTTTTTTGAACCAAATTTACAAGAGATAAAACAAGTTTTAACAGTAAAAATAAACTTTAGTGGTGAATTTAAAAATATGTTAAAATTTATAAACGAATTAGAAGAGAGCGAACTTGTTGTTGATATTAACAACTTAAACTTAGAGAGTAGTGATACAATAACTGGTACTCTTGATATTGCTGTATGGGGGATGAAGTATTGAAAATAGTTACTTTAATATTTACACTGTTATTACTATTCTCTTCTGCAATAGCAAAAGAAGTGTTAACAACAGAATTTAAAAATAAAATGACAGAATATGATAAACTTTTTTCACAAATAGGTGAAAAACGTATTGGTGTATCAAATACTAAAATAAATATGGTTAAAAATCCTTTTTTAATGACTTATAAAAAAGTAATTATTAAAGATGGAAATAGTACAAAAGAGATAAAAAAACCAAAATATATTTTAACAGTAATCTTTGACGAAAAAGCAAAAATAAATGGTAAATGGTATAAATTAAATAGTAAACTCGGTAATTTTAAATTAATAAATATTAGAAGCGATAGTGTAATCATACAAAATGAGCACTCTAAAAAGGAACTTTTTATAAGGAAAAACGATGTTAGCAAAATTAAATTTTCTTCAAAGTAAGTATATCTTACTAATAGCTTTTGTAGCTATTTTAGCACAACCACTGAGTGCTGCGAAGAGTTGTGATTATAGAGTATTTAATATAAAAACTTCAGAAAAAGTTTCGAGTGAAGAACTCTTAACACAAATAGCTGATAGTTGTGATTTTAGTATTATTGTTAAAGATAATTTTGCTTCTACACTTCTAAAAAAAGAGTTATTTGGTATAAATATAAAGAATCTTTCTCTAAGTGAAATTTTTGAAGTACTTATCTCTGATAATGATTTATACTATGAATATAATAAAAATTTCTTAAAAATTTCTGCACTCAAAACAAAAACTTTTAGTGTTGATTATGTAAGTTCTGTTAGAAATGGAACAGCAAATCTAAATGCTTCAGTTGATGCAACAATAACAGCAGGTGATACCGGTGCTGCTGCAACTGGTAATGGCGATAATAGTGTAAATTCTGTTGAAACATTTGATTTTTGGTCTACTATGCTAGCTGAGGTATCTTCAATAATGAATACAGGTGCTGAAGAGTACGTAGCACAAGCACCCATAGTAAACTCAAATGCAGGATTAATAACAGTAACTGGTACGAAACAGCAACTTGATAGAGTAGGTAAATATTTAAAAACTTTACAAAACAACCTACATAAACAAGTACTTATTGATGTTAGTATTTTAGGTGTTTCTTTAGAAAAATCTCATGATACTGGTGTAGACTGGTCAAAATTTGATTTATCCTTAAGTAGTGTAATAACAGGAAATGACACTACAAATATAGAAAGCTCACGTGTTACACAAGCAACATCAACAGTAACAATGGTTAATGATACAGTATTTACAATGGCTGGTTTAATTGACTTTTTAAATACAAATGGTTCAACAGAAGTTATCTCAAGTCCAAAAGTTTTATCAATGAACAATCAACAAGCTCTAATTACAATTGGTGATAATATTAACTATAGAGTAAAAAGTACAGAAAATAGTGCAGATGCAACAGGCACGGTCAGTGAATCATATGATAACTTCTCTATTTTTATTGGTGTACTCTTAAATATAACACCACAAATAACAGATAAAAATGAAATTATACTAAGAATAAATCCCTCTGTTAGTAACTTTAAATATCCTGATGATGATGGTAAACAAACTGCACCTAGAGAAATTGCTCCTGATACATCAGAAAAAAAACTTTCAACAATAGTAAAAGTGAAAAATGGAAATACTATAATATTAGGTGGATTAATCACGCATAGTGAATCTTCAGTTAAATCAAATGTTCCTTTTCTAAGTAGCATTCCTCTTTTGGGTGAAGCATTTAAACATGAAGGGGTTAAAGATACTACAACAGAATTAATATTTGTTATCACACCTAGAATTATTGGTCCTAAAGATGATACAAGAGCAACGTTAAAAGACTTAGGCTTTTCTAAGAGAGTTTATGACAAGTAACTATACAGAAATCAAAAATATCTTCGTTGATGGAGAGGTTTTTGATTATGTAAACTTAGATAAATCAGCATATGCATACGAAAGACTAGTTCAAACTCTCGATAAACCGTTAAAACTAATTCTTTTTTTTGGAAAACCAGGAACAGGAAAAACATTTCTTTTACAAAAAATATATAATGACTATAAAGATAAAAAAAATGTAATTTTTTTTCCGAGACCTTTTTTTGAAGAGAGTGAATTTTTAGAAGCACTATATAAAGATATTTTTAAAGAAGAACCTCCTAAATTTTCTGGATACAATGAATTTCTTTCAACAGCTACAAAAAAGCTAGAAGGCAAAACATCAATAACTGTACTCATAGATGAAGCACAACTTTATCCTCAAGAACTCATAGAAAAAATAAGACTCATGTCTGATTCTAGAAAATTTAAATTTCTTTTTACTGTTCATAAAACAGAGAAAGAAGATGTATTAGCTAAAGATTACTTTCAAACAAGAATATGGGAAACAATAGAGTTGCATAACTCATCACTTAAAGAGATAAAAACTTACATAGAAAAAAAGATATTATTTCACAATAAATTTGAATACTTATCTCTATTTAAAGATACTCATTATAAATTTTTAATGAAAGTTACAGATGGAAATCTAAGAACTATAAATAAACTTATGTATAAACTATTTGAAATACTTGAATATTATGATATTAACAAACCATCTCAAATAAATGGAAAAACATTGAAAATAAAATATATGGAAATGGCTGCAATAAATCTAGGAATGATAAATGTTTAATGCAGAAGATATTATAGAACTAGAAAAAAAATGGTTTAAATATAAAGTAAAACAAAAAATAAAATTCTATATTATTTTAATTATCTCTACTATAATCTTAACATATATTGGTTATCAAACTTTTGAACTAAAACAAACTACCCAACACAAAAAAGAAAATAAAAAAAATATAGAAAAAGAAGTTAAAATTAAAAAGCAAAAGTTTAAAGCTATAAATACTAAGAAAAAAATAATTAATGAACAAAATAATTCTAAGAATACAATAAACATTGAACAAAACACTACAGTAAATATAGTAAATTCTCAAATTTCAAATAAATCAGTTCTCAAAGAATCAAATAACACTAAAAAAACAGTTCAAAAGAAACAAAATATGGTTATTAAAAAAGAAAATTTAAAACCATACTATTTCAAACTTGTGCCAACAGACCAAGGTAGTGAGCTATTTTCATCCAATGGTTTTTTAAAACTTAACTTACCATTTAAAAAAGAGGAAGTCAAAGAAAAAGTAATGATTAAAGAAATTCCTATAGTACAACCTATAAGAAAAATTGAAGCTGCTGTAGAGAAACAAACAATTATAAAAAAGCCTAAAATTTCAATAGATATGCAAGAAGTAGATACTATTAGTTATCTCAAAGACAAATATTATTCAACTTCAAGTATTGTTTTTGCCTTAATGTTAGCTGAAGAATATTATTATGTAAAAAATTATGAAGATGCTTTAAAATGGTCTCTTACGGCAAATGATATAGATCCACAAAATACTAAAAGTTGGTATTGGTTTGCAAAGTCAAAAGTAAAATTAAATAAAAAAGAGGATGCTATAAAAGCATTAAAAGCTTATCTTTCCAATAATAATTCCAAAAGATTAAGTACTTTACTAAATAAAATAGAACTGGGAGATACTGATGATTAAAAAAATATGCCTAATTTTTATACTATTAACAACATTCTTAAATGCAATAGATAAAAATGATATAATAAAATATTATAAAAATAAAGATTATAGAAAAGCTTGCGTAAAGGCAGGTGATTTATATCAAAAGTATAAAAGTGATGAAGAATTTTTAAATATTTATGCTCACTCTTGTCTTGAAGAAGATATGATAAACAGAACTATACTACCTATAGTAAAACTCTACAAAACTCCTGAATCAAGAGAAAATGCAGCATATTATGCTACTATTCTTTATCAAAAAAAATTACTTTATCATGCATTGATAGATGATGTTGATATATCCTATATAAATCTTCCAAAAACAAAATATATTTTATCTATTATATTTAATAAATTTGTAGGTGGAGATTATAACTATAAAAATGACGCATATTGGTTTAATGATGATGTAAATAGTGAGTTAACATACAAACTATCCATTGAAACACATCAAAAAGCAAAAAAAATCTTTTTAAGAACCTATAAAAATGGTAAAATAACAAAAGTACGTACATATTGGTAACAAAGGTATCCAAGTGAGTAAAATAACAACTAATCTTTTAAACTATTTAATACAAAATAGAATTATTGATGAAAATAGTGCAAATCAAATTTCAAAACAAGTAGAAGAATCTAAAGAAATATTAGGTAATATCTTAATCAAAAATGGTTTTTTTACAAAAGAGGACTTAATACTTCTTCTTATAGAATTTTATAAAAAAGGATATATAACACTTGGAGAAATAAACAATAATTTTGCTATAGATGTAACATTTTTTTTAAAAGAATTATCAGTAAATCTTAAATTAGAATACGTTGATTTAGATTCTGTAGATATTGATTATAGAATGTTAGCAAAACTACCATTTGCTCAACTTAAAAAGTTTGGTGCTCTTCCTATCAAAGAAGATGAGATTAATGTCTATATAGCACTAATAGACCCTATGAATATGAATTCTCAAGAAGGTGTTCAAAGAATTTTTCCTAGAAAACTTGTAAAATATATAATTTCAGAACCTTTTCAAATTGAAAAATATATTAACAAAGCAGAAATGAGTGAAAGTATTAAAGGGTTAATTGGAGAAATAAGAAAAGAATTAACTTCAAGTGCTGCCGAAAATCCACAAGAGTCATCTGGAATTTTAAAACTTATAGAAATAATATTAAAAACAACTATTTTAGCAGGAGCTAGTGATATACATATTGAACCAACAGAAAACAACTGTATAGTAAGAGGTAGAATAGATGGTATGCTTAATGAAACTTTTATCTTTGATAAAGATATATATCCTCCTCTAGCCTCAAGAATGAAACTATTATCAAATATGGATATAGCAGAAAAAAGAAAGCCACAAGATGGACGTTTTTCAGCAACTATTTTAGGGCGTGAGTACGACTTTAGAATCTCTACCTTACCAATACTAAATGGTGAGTCTATAGTAATACGTATTTTAGATAAATCAAAAGTAATGATTAATATAGAAGATTTAGGTATGCACCCAAAAAATTATAAAAAATTCAGTAAAGCTATGAAAGCACCATATGGTATCATTTTTGTCACAGGTCCAACAGGAAGTGGTAAAACAACAACTCTTTATGCTGCACTTAATGCCATAAAAAATGTTCAAACTAAAATAATCACTGTTGAAGATCCTGTAGAGTATCAACTAAATTTAACACAACAAGTTCAAGTAAATCAAAAAGCTGGATTAACCTTTGCAAGTGCATTAAAATCAATACTAAGACAAGATCCAGATATTATTATGATTGGTGAAGTTAGAGATTCTGAAACACTACGAATTGCTGTTCAAGCAGCACTTACTGGTCACTTAGTATTTTCAACTCTTCATACGAACGACTCAGTTAGTGCAATTACAAGAGTTATGGATATGGGAATTGAGCCATATCTTTTAAGTGGTTCATTAGTAGCGATAGAAGCTCAAAGGCTTGTAAGAAAACTATGTGTACATTGTAAAGTAAAAGCTACACTTCCTGAAAAAACTTTAGAAGATATAAAAAAATACCTTCCAAACAATTATCAGTTTTATAAACATCATGGCTGTGAAAAATGTGCCCAAACTGGATATAAAGGTAGAGAAATGTTATCAGAAATTCTTCCAATAAGTGAAAAAATGTCAAGTATGATAGCTCAAAGTGAAAGTAAAAAAGCTATTTATGATCAAGCGGTAAGTGAAGGTTTTACAGATATGTTCCGAGATGGTGTTATAAGAGCAGCAAATGGAATAACAACATTAGATGAAATTATAAGGGTGGCAAAATCATGAAATATTTTGAAATACATTCCATTTTCAAAGGAAAAAGAAATATAAAAGTTATTCAAGCTCCAAATAAAAATGACGCTCTAAGTATGGCTAAATCAAAAATACCAGGTATCATTGTTAATTTAAAACAGACTTCAGCTCCAGTTGAAGATCAACTAATTAAATTCAAAGAAAATCTATTAGATACTTTAACAAAAAAAACTATTAAAATGAAAGATCTAATTGCTGCTACTAGACAATTAGCTGTTATGACTGATGCAGGTATTTCTATTCATGATAGTATTAAAGAAGTTTCATCTGCAACTGTTGATAAAACACTTAAAAAAATATTTGAACAAATAGATGATGATTTAAATTCTGGCCTTAGTTTAACAGAATCAATGATGAATTTTAGACATGAACTAGGTGATGTTACTGTTGCTATGGTTGAATTAGGAGAGAGCACTGGTAATATGGCTGAATCTCTTGAAAAACTTTCAGAAATTTTAGAAGAGATAGAAGAAAATAGACAAAAATTCAAAAAGGCATTAAGATATCCTATTACTGTTATAATTGCAATTGGCATTGCATTTACAATTCTTATGGTATATGTTGTACCTAAATTTAAAGATATATTTTCTAAATTACATGCTGATCTTCCTGTACCAACAAAAATTTTACTCTTTATGGAACATATGGTAAACAGTTATGGACATTTTCTCCTTTTAGGAATTATTGTAACTATTGTTACCTTTAAATATTTATTAAGAAATAATGAAGAATTTAAAGCTGGATATGATAAATATATATTAAAAGTCTATCTTATTGGTAACATAACATTTTATGCAACACTTAGTAGATTTACTTTAGTTTTTACAGAATTAATTAGAGCTGGTATACCTATATCTGATGCACTAGATACTGCTTTATTAACACTTGATAATGTTCATTTAAAAAAACAGTTAGCTGCAGTTAAAACATCTGTTAGTCGTGGTATATCACTAACTGAATCATTTAGAGATACTGGTCTTTTTGAAGGTATGCTTATTCAAATGATTCATGCAGGTGAGCAAAGTGGTACACTTGATAAAATGTTAGATAAAGTAACAATCTATTTTAAATCAAGATTTAATGACATTATTGACAATATAGCCTCGTATATAGAGCCTATATTACTTGCTTTTATTGCTGGTATGGTTCTTCTTATGGCTCTTGGTATCTTTATGCCTATGTGGGATATGGCACAAGCAGTTAAAAACTAAAATATGTCAATTTAAAAATTGACATATTTTAAAATGGCCAAAGAGATTCAACATATTTTGAACCCCATGGTTTTTCAGTAGCTCTATCTATCTCACCTTCTGTTTTATACAATATCTTTGCATCAGCAATATACTTTGAATCAATAGTATTTTTTTGATCTATATCATAAGGTCTTATTACACCACTTATCTGTATAATCTGTTTTTCACCATTTACAAGAAGTTCACGATTTCCTGCAATAAAATAATTCCCATTTTTTAGTATTTTTATAATTCTTGCTGAAATAGTAGTAGTAAAAGACTCATTTCTACTATTTTTTCCACTTCCCTTATAAGAGTTTGTTGATCCTGATTCAAAGCCAATTTTACCAGCTTGGTTTAAAAGTGCTCCACCAACACCACTAAAAATACCAGCTCCTAACTTATCACTACTATCTTCAGTGATTGTTTTTTCTCCAGCAGAACTCTGAGCTATATTCTCACTTATTACAACTGTAACAATATCATTTGGATTCATTGCTTTTAAATCCGCAAAAAGAGGATTGTCTCCTTGTCCAAAAAGACTACCTGGATTACTAACTGCTTGCTGCTTTGTTGCAGGAGGAAGTTGTTCCACATAAACCGGAGGTTTCATATTCATTTTAGGATCAACTGGGTGTGTTGAACACCCTACAAACAATACTCCAACTAAAACTATAGATAAAGATAACTTCATTCATGCTCCAAATTTTTACTATATATCACATATAAAGCAATTTAAGTTCCTAAAAGTGAATTAGCCTGTATTGCAATCTCTAGTTCCTCATTTGTTGGAATAACAAGAACTTTAACTTTACTACCTTTCAAAGATATATCTAAAATATTTTTTGCTCTTTGATTATTTTTAACTAAATCTAACTCTATTCCTAAATTTTCTAAACTTTCACAACATCTAGCTCTAGTATCTATATCATTTTCTCCAATACCACCAGTAAAAATTATACAATCTAATTTTCCAACAACAGCACTATATGAACCTATATATTTTTTAATTCGATAAGCAAACATATCAAGGGCTAATTTTGCTCTATTATCCCCTTTTTCTGCCATACTTTCTACTTCACGCATATCATTATTACCACATATTCCTTTTAAACCACTCTGTTTATTTAATAGTTTATCTAATTCATCTATACTTAAATCATGTTTTCTTGCTAAATAAAACAGTATAGCTGGATCCAAATCACCACTTCTTGTGCCCATAATAAGACCTTCAAGAGGAGTTAATCCCATAGTAGTATCTACACATTTACCATTTTTAACTGCAGCCATACTTGCACCATTACCTAAGTGAAGAGTTATTGCATTTATATCCTCAATATCTAAATATTTTGAAGCCTCTTTTATCACATAATGATGAGAAGTTCCATGAAAACCATATTTTCTAACACCATCTTTTTCATACATTTCATAAGGTAAAGCATACATGTATGCATAACTTGGTATTGTTGAGTGAAATGCTGTATCAAAAACTGCTACTTGAGGTACTTTAGGAGACTGTTGCATAGTCACTTTAATACCATCAAGATTTGCTGGATTATGAAGTGGAGCTAAAGGTATTAGTTTTTCAATCTCTTCTAAAACATCATTATTTACTATAACAGGTTTTGAAAATTTTTCACCACCATGCACAACTCTATGTCCTATAGCACCAAGTTCATCTAAACTTTTAATTGTACATGATTCTATAAGAAGCATATTCATCAATTTTAAACCACTATGATGATCTTTAATAAATTCATTCTTTTCTATAACTTTATCATCAAAATATATCTTTGCAGATGAATCATTTTCACCAATTTGCTCAATTATTCCACTAGCAATTGATCTATTTTCATCCATTTCAAAAAGTTGAAATTTAATAGAAGAGCTTCCTGAATTTAAAACTAATATTTTCATGATTCTACTCCATCATTCTCTTGTGCTTGGATTACTGTAATTGCTACAGTATTTACAATATCTGCAACTAAACAACCACGACTTAAATCATTTACTGGTTTTTTAAGGCCTTGTAAAACTGGTCCAATAGCAACTGCACCAGAACTTCTTTGAACTGCTTTATAAGTATTATTACCAGTATTAAGATCTGGAAATATAAATACATTTGCTTTTCCAGCAACTTCTGAATTAGGTAACTTTTTCTTTGCTACTTTTGCATCAATTGCTGCATCATATTGAATAGGGCCTTCTACTAGTATATCTGGTCTAATCTCTTTAACTAATTTTGTAGCTTCTCTTACTTTTTCAACTTCACTACCTTGTCCTGAACTGCCTGTGGAATAAGATAACATTGCTACTTTAGGATCTATACCAAATATTTTTGCAGTATCATTTGAAGATATAGCAATTTGAGCCAATTCATTTGCATTTGGCTCTTGATTTACAGCACAATCACCATAAATAAGTACTTTTGTATCTAAGCACATAAAAAAGATACTTGATACTGTAGTAATTCCTGGTTTTGTTTTTATAATTTGTAAAGCTGGTCTAATAGTATCTCCCGTTGTATTAACTGCACCAGATACCATACCATCTGCATAACCTAGATGAACCATCATAGTTGCAAAATATGTTACATGACTCATAGCATCTTTTGCAGCATCTAAAGTCATGCCCTTTTTCTTTCTTAGTTCATAAAAAGTATCAATAAACTCATCCATCAGTGGCGAATCAGAAGGAGAGACTATCTCCGCACCACTAATATCAAGCCCTAAAGATGCACTTCTATGCTCTATATCATTTTTTTCACCAAGAAGTACAATATCTACGACATCACGTCTAAGTAAAATCTCTGTTGCTCTTAAAATTCTCTCATCATCACTCTCAGGAAGTACAATTTTCTTTCTATTTGATCTAGCTCTTTCAAAGAGATTATATTCAAACATCATAGGCGTTATAGTTTGAGATGAAGCTAAAGTTATCTTCTCTTCTATTCTTTTAACATCAACATTTGCTGTAAAAAGACCTTGTGCAAGTGCTATTTTTCTCTCACTTTTTGCCGTTATCTGTGCTGGTACATCATTTACTTTCATAGCTGTTGTATATGTATCATCATTAACACTTAATATAGGCATTGGAAATTCACTATACCCTTCAAAAAGATTTTTTATTGCACGATTTGGTGTTAACCCACCAGTTAGAAGTAATCCTGCTATATTTGGATAATTTCTTGATTGAATTGTAGCAATTGAACCTACAATGATATCTGCACGATCACCAGGTACTATTATCAAATCTCCATCCTCTATATGCTCTAAGAAATTTTCCAACTTCATCGCAGCAATCTTGCTTTGACGAACAACACGTTTAAGATCTTTCTGCTCACCAAGAACTAACATACAATTTAATGTGCTCATAATTTCATTTACAGTTGGAGTATCTAACTCTGAAACTTCAGGAAGATAATATGTGGGTATTTCTGAGATTTCATTTGCTAATTTAGCTAAAACATCTTCATCCATTCTATTTACAAAAGTAGCAAAATGACTACAACCTTCTTTTTTTATTACTTCTGACTCTATAGCAATCTCATCAAGTATCTCTTTTTTACTCTTATTTTTACCTTTTAAAACACTTACTAATGAAGTACCTATATTTTTAGCAATAATTAAATTAATATCAAAATCTAAACTCTGAGTAAAACATGCCTGATTTAATCCTTCAATCAAAACAAAATCATATCTATTTTCTAACTTTTTACACTTTTCTATAAGTTGCTCTATAAGTTCATTTAGCCTATTTTCAGCTATCATAGCTTCTACTTCATGTACCGTAAAACCATAACTTTGAGAATACCTCATGTCCAAATCATATTTTTCTAAAACAAACTCTATATCATGATCTTTCTCTTCACTATCTTCAATAATAGGTCTAAAAAATGCAACTCTCCCTAATCTTCTTTTCAAAAGCTCCATCATACCCATAGTCACAATCAAACTACCAGCAGCTGGCTCAATAGATGAAATATAAAGACTTTTAACTCCCATAATAACTCCCTCATATAATAAACATTGTGACATAATATAACAATTGTATAAAAAAAATATAATAAAAAAGAATTTGTAACTATAAAATAAGTTTACATAAAGCTTGGAGTATCATTCGAAAAAAGTATCAAATCTCCTTTGAAAGTATATTGTACAAGTATATTTTCAATCTCACTTTTATCTTTAACTATAATTTTTTCTGCTTTTTTTATATTATTATCAAGTATATTTAAATTTACTTTTCCAGTAAGTATCACCAAATCAAAAATATCATCTATCTTTTTTGCTAATTTTATATTGGCATCTTCTGTACTCTCTACAATCCCTGGAGTAATAATAACTTTTCTTCCATCATATGTAGAAGCTAAAATATAAGAAGCTATCATACCCTCTAAATTTCCATTAAAACTATCATCGAGGATAAGCTTACCACCAGCATCAATACGTTGAAGTCTGTGTTCCACACCTTTTAACTCTTTTATTGCATTTTTTATCTCATCTATACTCATCATACTTTTAGATATCTCTATACAAGCTAACATATTTATTGCATTAAATTCACCAAGAAGAGGAGTAAAAAAACTTTCTAACTTATCATTAAGCTCAACATCAAAAAAAAGACCATCTAAAGTTGAACGAACATTTTTAATATTATCTCCATACAGTGTTGTTTTATCATCAACTTTTGTATTTGTACTTACATGTACATAAGCATGCTTAAGTCGATTTGAGTTTAAAAGCTCCATCTTTGTATTACGTATATTTTCTAGTGTTTTAAAATACTCTATATGTTGCTCACCAATCTTTCCTACTATAGAATAATGAGGATTTATAAATGTTGCTATCTCATTTATATCCCCTTTAAGCCTTGCCCCTGCTTCTACTATATATATTTGCGTATCTATTGGTAAGTCATCGTTGATATCTTTTATAATTCCACCTAGCGTATTAACACTTCTTGGAGTCATATAGCACTTATATTTATGTGAGAGAATTTGGTAAAGATAATTTTTTATACTTGTTTTCCCAAAACTTGCTGTTATAGCAACTACTATTAAATCGCTATTACTTTCAAGTTTTCTTTTTGCATTTTTCTTATAACCCTCAAAAAGAATCTTTTCAAATAACATACTAATAAAAATAGCAACAAATATAGGAAGTATAACCCCAAAGTGAACACAATAAGGAGTAGCTAAACACAATATATTTTGAAAAAATATTGCTAGAAAAAGAAAAAGAAAAAATCTTTTTACTCTAGCTGTAAAAACCAACTTTTTATCAAGTTTCCTATACCACAGATACATAGTTGGCATCAAAATAACATATAAATAAATCCAAAAAAAGTCTTCTGCCAAATAGTAAACAAAAATCGGGACTAAAAAGAACAATAGATGCCAATCGTATCTATTATAATGCAAGATAACTCTCTCTAACTTATAGCTATACCATTGTAAAGCACTTATACAGTAGTAACCTATAATTAAAACAAAAATGATATGAGAAATAAATTCAAAAATAAACATTAAATTATCTCAAATTTTTTAAAATCAATAAAATCTATCTTTATACATTCAACATCAGTAACATTTGAAAAAGTACTTCCCTCATATAACTTACTTACAAAAGCCTCTAGCTCACTTTGTAATTCTAAGTTTACTACAACCTCTACATTACCATTTGGTAAGTTTTTAACATATCCAACAAATCCAAGAGTATTTGCAATCTGCATTACATATTTTCTATACCAAACACCTTGAACTCTACCAAAAACTGTAAATCTATAAGTGTTCATCTATCACCTTTGCTATGAACTTATTATTTTTAATAAAAAAGAAGTGATCCCCTTCTAATGCATAGAATCTACTTTTTTCTATTATATTTGCAATTTCTTTTCCACTATCAAGAGGTGTTGCACTATCATCTTTTCCCCAAAAAATAAGAGTTTTTGAAGTAATATTTTTAAAGATATTTCTAAAGTCTTCATCCACAACACTTTTTAAAACTTCATACATAGTCTGATTCATACCATTAACATCATTGCTAGCAAAAAATTTATAAAAACTTTTTGGTACAATATTTTTAAAAATTTTAAAAATTCTTATTTTCATTTTTATTTTAAAAGATTTTTTGACTAAAATTCCAGCACTACTAAGAAGTATTAGATTTTTAGGATTCAACATTGCTCCTATTTTCCCACCAAAAGAGTGTCCTACAATAGTAAAATTTTCTACATTTAAAGAGTTTAAAAAAAGATTAACTATATTCTTATAATCATCAGTTTTTATTGGTACATGTATAGAAGAGCTACCAAAACCTGGTAAATCTAGAAAAATTAGACGAAATCTTTCTAAATCTTTTCCAAATGCTTGTTTCATTATCTCTTTATTACTTCCCCAGCCATGGAGAAAAACTATAGTATCTTTATTATCTTTATTTATGATCTCATAACTTATTGAGTAAGTAAGAGAGTTGTAAGCTACCTCTCTAATTGCCATCTTGTTTTGTCTTTTTATATATTTTTTCTAAAATTTTAACAGCATCATTCATGCGTTCATACTCTTCAATAGGTATTATTACTGCCTCAAAACGATTATTTTTAACTATAACTAGTTTCTCTTTTTCACCACTAGTTAAGCTTTTGAGTTCACTACTAAAATTACGTACAACGTCAGTAGCACTTATAACTTCATTTTTAGTAAAACTTGTCATTTTCCTTTTGCCGCTCCAATTGTATTTATATATTTATATTGAGCTGGAACTTTTGTACTTCTGGGTAAGTAACTTGCTAAGTTAGCTATAATTTCATCAAAATTATCAAAAAGATAATTTGCCATACTTCCAGGAACTGGATTTATCTCATTTATATAAACTTCTCCATCCAAAACAAAAAAATCACACCTTATAAGTGATCCAGCAAAGAGTGGCTCATATAATTTTACAAAAGTATCTCTTAATTTTTCTACCATTTCATCACTTAAATTAGCTTCACTAACTCTTTTTGTTCTTGAAAAATCTAGATACTTCTTATCAAAATCTAAAAATTCTTCTTTTTGTGGCTCCTCAATGATGGAAAACTGATAAGTTTCTGTTTTACAACCAGCAAGATTATACTCTTTTATTCCCTGTATAAAAGGCTCTATAACAACTTGTGTATCAAATTCAAAGGCAACATCAAGAGCATAATCTAAATCATCTCTATTTTTTACAATACTTATACCAATAGAGCTTCCCAATCTTGTAGGTTTTACAATAACTGGATAATCTAACTCGATATCACGAGAGCTACTCTTTTGTAAAGTTTTATACTCTAAAGTTTTTACACCAAACTCTCTTGCATATATTTTTGTAAAAAGTTTGCTATAACTAATAACACTGGCTTCTAGTCTTGGTCCTATAAAAGGTATTTCAAAAAACTCTAATAATGAAGCCATTTTCCCATCTTCTCCATCTGCACCATGTGAAATATTAAGTGCTATATCAAGCTCAACCCTCTTCTCACTCATCATACTTTTTTGAAAAAAACCACCTTTTTTTAAAATAAGTTTTTTGTCTTTTTTATACTCACCACTACTAAATCTTTTTGAGTTAATTTTATCCGTTGGTATTAGATAAAAATCTCTATTATAATCACAAAATATATATACTAATTCTGCTTTCAAAACTCTTTTCATAGCAATAGCACTTACTATACTTATCTCATGTTCAAAACTCTTTCCACCAAAAACAATACCAATCTTCATCTAATTTTATCCTAATTTTTTTAATGCTTCTTTGATAAGACTACTTGTATCTTCAGCCTTACATGTAGAGAGTATTTTTCTAATTTTATCTTTTTTAAAACCTAAACTCTCTAACGCCATTATAGTCTCATTTATAGAACTATTTGTACCTAAATTATCACTTTCTAATTCAAAGTCACTCAACTCTACTAAAATTCTTTTTGCACTTTTGGGACCAATACCTGGTACTTTTTTAAATGCTTCAACACTATTTGAAGCCAAAGCACTTGCAAAATCACTCGGATTCAAAGTTGAACATACAGCAAGGGCTGTTGAAGGACCTACTCCATTAACTTTAATCAAAGTGTCAAAAACTCTTTTTTCATCACTGTTTTTAAAACCATATAAATTATTTGCATCTTCTCTTATAATTTGTGTTGTATATAAAAAAACTTCACCTAAATCTAAACCTGCTGAACAGAAAAGAGATACATTTACTTTGTATGTAAATCCTGAATTAATTTTTATATGTAAAAAAGTTGGCTCTTTTTTTACTATTTTACCTTCTATTGCTATTATCAAGAACTATACTCCGATGACCTTTTAATTTCATACTGTCCATCTTCTATCTCTTTTAAAGATATTTCTCTAATAATTTCATGCTCTTTTGTATTGTAAACTATTTCGAGAGCAGGAGAAATAAGTTTAAACTTTATCTCATTAAACTCTTTCCATGGAGAGTGATTAATAACTTTTGCAGAAAACACTTTCATCTGAACTTGATTTAAATCTTCTTTTAAATTTTTTAGTTTATGTTTGTCATCTTTATATTTTTTTAATGACTCATTGTATTCATTGACACTCTTTTGAAACTCTCTTATCTTTGCTACTAATGTTGCTGGTGGTATTTTACCATCTCTTTTAAGTTCTAATATTTTCTCTTGTACCATTTTTACTGTTGGTTTCGTTTTATCAATAACTCTTTTTTTCTCTTCAAGATACTTTGGAATTTGTTTTAATTTCA
>CAZBPU010000002.1:0-41291 GCA_964493845.1 uncultured Sulfurospirillum sp. | reverse complement strand
CATTACCTTTTTCTAAAAAAATTTTTCTTAATATATCAAAATTTTGCTTTAAATCTAATTATTAATATTTTGATAACTTTAATTTTGCACAATTAACAGCTCTTATAAATGTTCTATGCATATTTTGTTCGCCTATTAAAGAAACTACATTATGTTTCTTAAGCTCTTTAAAAATTTCATTATTTGTTCCAGATGTAATAATAATAGTTCCATTTTCTTTAAGTAGCTTTATAGTTTCATAAAAATTATGTAAAGCAGTTGCATCAATAAAACTTACATGTCTCATCCTAATTATCAATATTTTTGCACTTACTCCTCGTTCTTTAATCATCCGTGCATACTGTTTTGCTGAAGCAAAAAACAGAGGTCCTCCTATCTCATAAACGGCTATCTCTTTTGGTAATTTTTCATAATTTTCTATATCATTTTCATCATCACTAACAACTATTTCATGTTTATCAACATCAGCCATCCTTTTCATAAATAGTAATGATGATAGTACTATTCCAACTTGAATAGCTACTGTCAAATCTACTAAAACTGTTAATACAAAAGTTGTAATCAAAATAATATAATCATAAGGTGACCCTTTAAGTATTGAAATAAAAGACTTATATTCACTCATATTAAAAGCTACCACTATCAAAATTCCAGATAGTACAGACATAGGAATAAGTTTTGCAAAATTCATAAAAAAGAGCATAATTAAAAGTAATGTTATAGAGTGAACAATACCTGCTATAGGTGTTCTGCCTCCATTTTCAATATTTGTAGCAGTTCTAGCAATCGCTCCAGTTGCTGGTATACCACCAAACAATGGAGTCATAATATTAGCTAAACCTTGTGCTATTAATTCCGTATTAGAGCGATGAGCACCACCAATCATACCATCTGCTACAACGGCGGATAATAAAGATTCTACACTTCCAAGTAGAGCAATTATCAAAGCTGGTACTATATACATAGAGAGACTTGCTAATTCAAAATTTGGCATAGAAAATGTAATATTACCAGATATGGTACCAAAAAAAGTTTCGATTGTTGTAACAGGTAAATTTAATATATTTACTAAAATTGTAAGTAAAATAAGCGCCACAAAAGAGCCTGGTATTTTAGAATTTATTTTTTTAAAGTTTATAGTAATAAAAATAGTTATAAGTGTTATACTCAACGCATAAAAATTTATATTATCAATATTTATAAAATAAGCATTCCATTTTTCAAAAAAATTTGTTGGTAATTTACTGATATGTAGCCCTAATGCATCTTTTACTTGTGTTGAAAAAATAACTACCGCAATACCACTCGTAAATCCTACAATCAAGGGATGAGGAAAATATTTGAGTAAATTTCCTAATTTTAAAAATCCAAATATAATTAAAATAACACCTGCCATCATTGTAGATATCAAAAGTCCATTGATACCATATTGTTCTATTATTCCATACAATATAATGATAAATGCCCCAGTAGGACCACCTATTTGAACTCTACTACCACCAAAAATAGATATAATCAATCCTGCTACTATAGCAGTTATAATTCCTTTTTCAGGAGATACACCACTTGCTACAGCAAATGCAATAGCAAGCGGTAAAGCAACAATTCCTACAATACTACCAGCAATAATGTCTTTTAAAATTTGTTCTTTTGATATACCTTTTTTTAACAATGTAAAAAATTTTGGTTTAAATACCATTTTTAATAACTCCATTTTGTAATTTTATATCATAAACTAACAAAGGAGAGTTAAACTTTTGCTTAATTTAGTAGGCTTTTATTTTAATAACTTTAAAAAAAAGCAAATATAAGATATAATCTCTATTAAAATTAAACTAAAGAATTGACAATGAAAAGACAAGAAGAGTTTGAACATGCAGTAAAAACAATGCTAGAAATCATAGGTGAAAATACAGCGCGTGAAGGTTTAGTCAAAACTCCTCATAGAGTATTTAAATCTTTTATGGAGATGACTCAAGGGTATCATCAAGATCCAGTTGCTGTCCTAAATGATGCACTTTTTGAGACAGACAATAATCAAATGGTACTTATAAAAGATATAGAGTTTTACTCTATGTGTGAACACCACTTACTTCCTATCATAGGGCGTGCTCATGTTGCTTATATACCAAATGGAAAAGTAGTTGGTCTATCTAAAATTCCTCGTATGGTTGATATATTTGCTAAGAGATTACAAATTCAAGAGCAACTGACAGAACAGATTGCAGATGCTATTCATGATGTAATAGACCCAAAAGGAGTAGCAGTTGTAATCCAAGCAAGACATATGTGTATGGAGATGAGAGGCGTTGGAAAGACTCACTCTGCTACAACAACCTCTGCTCTTCGTGGTGCATTTTTAAAATCTGAAACAAGAAAAGAGTTTTTTGACATCATAAACTCACCAACAGAAGCTAGATATTAATGGCACTTAAAAGTTTCAAAGAGAGATTAAAAGAGGGTAACCTCTCTCCAAAATTTGGAACTATTAAAAAAATTAGCTCAACTACAATAGAAGCTCAAGGCTTACGCCCAAGTATAGGTGATATAGTTAAACTCATCTCCCTTGAAGATGAGTTAAAGAGTGAGCTTGGAATGGTCACGGAGATAGACCAATACTCTTTTTTTATATCTCCTTTTGGTTTTATAGAGGGTTTCAAAAGTGGAGATAAAGTATTCATAAGTGGTCAAGGTATGAATATTCCCGTAGGAGAAGCTCTTTTAGGACGTGTAGTTGATCCTTTTGGCAGACCAAAAGATAGCAAACCTCCGATAAAAACCAAACACTACTCAGCTATCATGAAAGCCCCACTAGACCCTATGAAAAGAGGTTTAATAGATGAACCTTTTGGAGTTGGAGTTAAAACCATAGATGGACTTCTTACTTGTGGTAAAGGTCAAAAAGTAGGTATATTTGCTGGAAGTGGAGTTGGAAAATCAACCCTTATGGGGATGATAGTTCAAGGAAGCGAAGCTCCTATAAAAGTGATTGCACTTATAGGTGAGCGTGGTCGTGAAGTACCAGAATTTATACATAAAAATCTAGGTGGTGATTTAACAAATACTGTTTTAGTAGTTGCAACAAGTGATGATAGTCCTCTTATGAGAAAATATGGAGCATTTAGTGCTATGAGTATTGCTGAGTATTTTAAAAACCAAGGAAAAGATGTTCTTTTTATGATGGACTCTGTTACTCGTTTTGCTATGGCCCAACGTGAGATTGGATTGGCTCTTGGTGAACCTCCAACTTCCAAAGGTTATCCCCCTTCAGTTCTTACACTTCTACCTCAACTTATGGAAAGAGCGGGGAAAGAAGAAGGGAAAGGCTCTATTACAGCATTTTTTACCGTTCTTGTTGAAGGTGATGATTTAAGTGACCCAATAGCAGACCAATCTAGAAGTATTTTAGATGGACATATAGTTTTGTCTCGAGAAATGACAGACTATGGAATATATCCACCGATAAGCATACAAAATAGTGCTTCAAGAGTTATGAGTGAAGTTATAGATGAAAAACATCAAAAATTAGCAATGAAATTTAAAAGACTAAATTCAATTTTAAAAGAGAATGAAGTGCTTATAAGAATAGGTGCTTACCAAAAAGGTAACGATAAAGAACTCGATGAAGCTATAACAAAAAAAGATATTATGGAAAAGTTTCTTGGACAAGCCCCAAATGAAGCATTTAGTTTCAATGAGTCTATTGAAAAACTTGAAGCAATTTTAAAATAAAGTATTTTTTAATAAAAAAGATAATAAGATACAAAAAAAGAAATAGGATAAAAAGTATCCTAATTAAAAATGGAGAAGTAAAATGAGAGTATATTTGGATAATAATGCTACAACTATAGTAGATCCAAAAGTATTTAAAGAGATGGAGCCATATTTTGTACAATCTTATGGAAACCCAAACTCTTTACATGAATTTGGAAGTGAAACACATCCTGCTTTAAGAAAAGCTATGGATCAACTATATTGTGGATTAAATGCAGATGATAGTGATGATATTGTTGTAACATCATGTGCGACAGAGAGTAATAACTGGGTTTTAAAAGGCGTTTATTACGATCATATTTTAAATGGTGAAAAAGACCATATTATAACAAGCGAAGTAGAACATCCTGCTATCATCTCTACCTGTAAGTTTTTAGAAACTTTAGGCGTGAAAGTTACTTATTTACCTGTAAATGATAAGGGAATTATTGAAACTCATACATTAAAAAGCTTTATTACTGAAAAAACAGCACTTGTTACAATAATGTGGGCAAATAATGAAACTGGAATGCTTTTTCCTATTGAAGAAATTTCACAAATCTGTAAAGATTCTAATGTACTTTTTCACACTGATGCTGTTCAAGCTGTTGGAAAAATTCCAATTGATTTGAAAAAAATAGATATAGATTTTTTAAGCTTTTCAGCTCATAAATTTCATGGTCCAAAAGGTGTTGGTGGATTGTATATCAAAAATTCTCAACCTCTTACAAGTCTCCTTCACGGTGGAGAACATATGGGTGGAAGAAGAAGTGGAACTCTAAATGTTGCTGGTATTGTTGGTATGGGTGAAGCGATGGAGCTTGCAGTAAAGAATTTAGATTTTGAAAAAAATAACGTAAGAAGACTTAGAGATAAACTTGAAGATGAAGTTCTAAAGATTGATGATGTTTTTGTAGTAGGAACAAGAGATGAGAGAACACCAAATACAATTTTAGTAAGTGTAAAAGGTATTGAAGGTGAAGCAATGCTTTGGGATTTGAATAAAAATGGCATTGCAGCAAGTACTGGTAGTGCATGTGCTAGTGAAGATTTAGAATCAAATCCAGTGATGGAAGCGATAGGAGCTGAAGCTGATTTGGCTCACACAGCACTAAGACTTTCACTTTCACGTTTCACAACAGAAGAAGAGATAGATTATACAGTAGGCGTTTTAAACGATGCTGTTAAAAGATTAAGAGCTATATCAAGTACATATTCGTATGCACCTGATTGGCACGATAGTAAATTATAATTAGGATAATATTATGGCAAAAAATGATTTAATAGGCGGCTCAATTTGGGAAGAGTACAGCCAAAAGGTACAAGATTTGATGAATAACCCACAAAATATGGGTGAAATTACAGAAGATGAAGCAAAAGAGAAAGGTCTTAAACTTGTAGTAGCAGACTTTGGTGCGGAGAGTTGTGGAGATGCTGTTAGACTTTACTGGGCAGTTGATGAAAAGACAAACATAATCAAAGATGCGAAGTTTAAGAGCTTTGGTTGTGGAACTGCAATAGCAAGTTCAGATACAATGGCAGATTTATGTAAAGGGAAAACTGTAGATGAAGCAGTAAAAATAACAAATATTGATGTTGAATTTGCAATGAGAGATAACCCAGATACTCCAGCAGTTCCACCTCAAAAGATGCACTGTTCTGTTATGGCATATGACGTTATAAAAGCAGCTGCAGCTTCATATAAAGGTGTAGATGCCGAGAGTTTTGAAGATGAGATTATAGTATGTGAATGTGCTCGTGTGAGTCTTGGAACAATAAAAGAAGTTATAAAAATCAATGACTTACATACGGTTGAAGAGATAACAAACTACACTAAAGCTGGTGCATTTTGTAAATCATGCATAAGACCAGGTGGACATGAAGAGAAAGATTACTATTTGGTTGATATTTTAAAAGACACAAGAGATGAGATGGAGAGAGAAAAAATGAGTGCTTTAGCTGATGCTAAAATAGCTGGAAGTGAATCAGAACTATCTTTTGATGACTTTACAATGGTTCAAAAACTTAAAGCTGTTGAAGCAGTAATAGATAAAGATATACGCCCTATGCTAGTTATGGATGGTGGTAATCTTGAAATACTAGATATCAAAGATACAGATGAAGGAAACACTGATATATATATCAGATACCTTGGTGCTTGTAATGGATGTGCTAGTAGCTCAACTGGTACTCTTTTTGCAATAGAGTCTGTACTTAGAGAAGAGTGTTCTCCAAAAATCAGAGTTTTACCTATCTAAAAACTTATCTACATGTAGAGGTTAAAAAACTTAACCTCTACCTTCAAGCATTTTTGCTATAATACCTTATGAGAACTGAAAACAATACACTTTTTCATATGTTTTTAGCAACGCATGAAAAAAATAAAAACAAAATAGCCTTTATATATAGAGTGTCAAATGAAACTTTTGAAATAACTTATGAGAAGTTTTTTGAAGATGTACTTATACTATCTCGAGCATTTAGAAATAAAGGTATAAAAAAAGACTCTAAAGTAATGTTTGTTTGCGATAACAGATATGCTTGGATGGTAACTGATATGGCTCTAGTTTCAATTGGAGCAATTAGTATACCTAGAGGAAGTGATACTCCTACTGAAGAGTTAAAATTTATAATGCAAGATTCCGATTCTATATTTTTAATAGTAGAAAATGAGAATATATATCACGAACATGAAAAGATGATAAAAGAGTTAAAACTCAAATCTATTTTTATAATTGAAGCCGATAAAATCCATACACTTTTTGATAATATCTACTCTTACAATGATATACTTACTGATAGAAAAATATATGATAATGAGATAACAGAGTTTGCTAACTTAAAAAACAATTTAAATGAAGATGATATTTTTACCCTTATATACACGTCAGGAACAACTGGAAAACCAAAAGGAGTTATACTAACACATAAAAATGTTATGCATAATATTAAAGTTTTACCATCTATCATAGGATTACAAAATGATGATTTATGGGTCTCAATTTTACCATCTTGGCATATATTTGAAAGAACTTGTGAATATTTGATTATCTCTTATGGTTGCACCATGGTTTACTCCACTATCAAAACTTTTGCTACTGATTTGGAAAATTTTAAACCTACTTTAGTTGCAACAGTTCCTAGACTCTGGGAATCTATGTATACAAAAATAAACAATGCTTTAGAAAAAAAAGATGCTAAAAAAGCAAAAATATTTAAAAAACTTGTAGCAATTTCTGCTAAATATAACTACAATCTTAGAGTAATTAAAGATGAGCTTCCTCGTTTTAAAAAAAAGGGATTTATCTCTACATATAAAAAACTATTTTCATATATAAAACTACTATTTTTATACTTACCAAATAAATTTGCAAAGAATAAGCTAAAACTTGTTCAAGAAAAATTTGGCGGTAGACTTAGACTTGCTATAAGTGGCGGTGGAACTCTTCCTGACTTTCTTGATGAGTGGATTGATGCCATTGGAATTCGTATTGTAAATGCTTATGGTATGACAGAATGTGCACCAGCTATTGCAGGACGTGCATTAAACTGCAATACTTTTTCAACTCTAGGACTTCCTGTTGAAGGAACTGACTTAAGAATACTTAATGAATATGATAAAGACTGCAAAGTTGGGGAAGTTGGAGAGATTATATTAAAAGGTGACCAAGTAACTCCAGGATACTATAATAATGAAGCAGAAAATAGTAAATCCTTCACAAAAGATGGATATTTTAAAACTGGAGATTTAGGTAAGTTTACAATCAGAAATGAACTTATCATAACAGGACGCTCAAAAGAGGTAATAGTTCTTGCAAGTGGAGAAAATATAGACCCAAGTCGTATAGAATCTGCTATATCAATGTTACCATTTATAAGTGATAACATCTTAGTTGGTCAAGATAAAAAAGGTCTTGGTATGCTAGTTGTCCCTGATTTTGAAAAACTAAAAGAGTATGTGCAGGAAAATTTTGATAAAGTAGTTAATACTATGGAAAATGTCCTAGAAGACCAACAAATACTACGTAAAATAAAAAGTGACATGAATGCTTTGCTCAATAAAAATAAAGGTTTTAAACCTTTTGAAAAATTGCAAAACATCCATTTTTTAGAAAATGAGTTCAAGTCTGGGGAAGAACTAACTAATACCTTTAAGAAAAAAAGACATATAATAGAGAAAAAATATAAAGAGATTATCGATAAATTCTTACTATAGAAGAGGGATATACTACCCCTCTTCTAGCTCTAAAAAGTGCTCTATAATCTCTTTTTTATCTATTTGTACAGAAGACTTTCCATATATATTATTTTCCAATATCTCTAATTTAGACTGAATAAATAGGTCTGTTTGTCCATAAGCAATTAATATATCAAATAACTCTCTATCAGTTTTTGATTTTTTGATTTTTTTGATAATTGGCATATCTTTTTTTTCAGTTTTTCTAAATGATACTTTTGTATATCCAATGGAAACCAATACACCCACTAAAAATCCTATCAGTAGATACAAAAACTCTTTATCGGTATTTTCAACAACTATCTGTTTATCCTCTGTAGTTGGAGCTATTTCTATTTTTGTATCACCTTTATCTAGTTTTATTTGTGTATTTACTTTTTTACCACCTTTTACTTTTATACTTATAGGTTTCGTTGTTTTTGTAACAATTTTATGGCTATTTTTATCAAAATATTTAAACTTTAAAGCTGGAATTGTAAAATCTCTATCTGCGATGAGCGCTATTTTTTGAGTAAACTTACCACCATAAACTTCACCATTTAAAGACGAATCTATTTTTGGTTCATCGCTATATACTACTACCTCATCAATATCTATTGAGAATTTTTCAATATCATCTATATTCCCTTCACCGTATACTTCTAGTGTTAAATTTACTGGTTTATTTGCTTTAATCTCAGTTGTATCAACTGTAGCTCTGAAATCAAAATCTCCATATACTTCTAAATTGTCAGGTAATGGCTTTACATGTACATACATTTTATTGGAAAAAAGCTTCTTCCATTGCATTGTTCTATCAACAATATCAAAAAAAGGATCATTAAAAAAATTACCTCCAGAGTTAACCTTTATTGTGCCGACATTTGCTTCTATTGAAGGTATTTCAAAATCACCCTGTTTTTGTGGAAAAATCAAGTATCTATATGTTTGAGTTATAATATCCTGCTGAATTGATTCTACTGGCTTATCTACTTTTTTTATCCAAAAGTTGTTAACTTTAAGTGGAGTAATCATTATTTTATCAGCTTTTGCATTGACTTTATATCTAAAATTTACATCTACTCTTACTGGCTCTCCTACATAAACATCACTTTTATCGATTTTTATATCAACAGAAAAATCTCCTCCTTGCTGTGAAGCTGTTGGCTCTACTATTCTTACTTCTATCTCATTTGTTTTATACTCTTTTCCATCAATACTCACCTTAAAAGATGGAATATTTAAACTTCTTGTCGGATAAAAAACATATGTTTTTGAAGTTATTATTTTAGAATTTCCATTAAAATTACTTATACTTTTAGATGAAGACCTGCTACGTATATCATAACCTGCTATTTTAGATATATTTGGAAATACTGGGTTTTCCCCCGTTATATTTATAGTATATCTTACACTATCACCTTTATATATAGCTTGTTTATCAACGACAGCTTCTACCCCTACTGCAAAAAGTCTCACAAATAGTAGTGGTATTATAAATAGTATCTTACCAAGGTTTTTCTTCATTATTTCTATCTCCTTTCGTACTTAATGGCAACATAAGAGTGTTAATACCACGTTGATTTAACATTTTTTTATATTTCCTCTCTTCCATGTTACTAATTGGTTCTATTTTTTTCATTTTTTGTTTTGTACTATCTTTATTTTTTTTAGATTTTTTGAGTTGTTTCTCTCTATTTTGATTTGCTTTTTGTCTATCTCCAACACCACTTTTGTTCTGTTTTTGCTGTTCATCTTTTTTATCTTTGTTTGAACTTTTATTTTTTTGCTGTTTTTTACTATCATTTTTCTGTTTGTGTTTTTTATCTCCACTTTTATTCTTTTTTTGTTTATTCTTTTTTTGCTCTTTCTTCTTTTTTTGTTTCTTCTTCTGTTGCTTTTGCTTCTTTTTCTTCTTTAGTAAATCTAAATTAAATTTAGTATCACTATCTTTTTGAATCTTTAGCGCATCCTCATAACTCTTTATAGCCTTATCAATTTTTCCCAACTTAGCATAAGTATTACCTATGTTATGTAGTTTTTTAAACTCTAAATCTGGATTTTTTACCTGTTTATACTCTTTTAGAGCCTTTTCATACTGTCCATCTTTATAGTAGCTATTTGCTAAATCATAAGTAGCTCCACTTTTATCTTTTACCATACTATATGATTTTATTGCGCTTTTATACTCTTTATTTCTATAATCTTGCTTTGCATTATCTATTTTATTAAAATCTAAGATGCCTGCTTGAAGAAAAATTGTACAAAAAATCAAAATTATTAACTGTCTCATTTTTTTCTACCTCTCAAAGAAAAACTTGCCATAAAAAATAGTAGTATTGCTAAAGCAAGAGGATAATAAAACAACTCTTTTTTATCTTTTATAAGAGTCTCCTTCTGCGATTTTGCTTTAAATTTTGACTTGATTGAGTTGCTTATCTGAGCAATATCTTTTGAAGACAAAACTGAACGCATATAAGCACCACCTGTTTTCAATGCTAACTCTTTAACTTTTTCATTTATTTTTACTACTACTATATTTCCATTTTTATCTTTTAATGCTCCATTTTTACTTTTTACTACACCACCTTTATCACTACCTATTGCATAAACAAATACAACTATATTATGGCTTTTTGCATACTCTATCTCTGGAGTAAAATCACTTTTATCCCCACCATCTGTAAATATCAAAAAAGCTTTCTTTTCATCACTATCATAAAGGTCATTCGCAGCTTCAAGAGCACTCATAAAACTCGTACCTCTCAAACTCATACTCTCTACACTTAAATTTTTAACTAGAAAGTTTAATGAGTGGTAGTCTTCACTAAGAGGTGCTATTAAAAAAGATTGTGAACTAAAACCTACTATACCAACTCTTGCATTTTTCATATTTTTTAGAAAAATATCAAACTTCTTTTTTGCTAATTCAAATCTATTTGGGTAAATATCATCAACAAACATAGAGTTAGATATATCAAAACCAACAACAACATTGATAAAACTTGATTTTACTTTTATATCCTCTTTGTCTATATAAGGACGTGCCAATGCTATAATTACAAAAAATATTGCTGCTATAAAAATAATATCTCTTACTAATCTACTAAAACCTCTATTTTTTACTCTTATCCTATCTAATACTTCTTGTGAAAAAATGGCATTACTTGTTTTCTTTGAATACCTCAATACATAAATCATAGGTATTAAAAAAAGTAAAGTCCAAAGTAATTCTACATGTAAAAAAGATATCATAATAACTCCCTTTTTGTTCTAAAAAATAGAATCATCATTAAAAATAGAGCTACACTAAGTGGATAGAAAAATAGATACCTCTTTTTTACATATTTATCAGCCTTAATATCACTTTTTTCTAGCTTATCTATAGTCGCATATATCTTAGATAACCTTTCTTTACTATTTGCTGCAAAAAACTTTCCACCACTCTTTGAAGCTATCTCTCTTAACACATTTGCATCAAAATCTCCTGCATTTCCGATACCAACAGTATAAACTTTTATACCATACTTCTGCACAGTTTTTATAGCTACATCAAGCGGGATATTATCAACATTATTCATGCCATCCGTTAATAAAATAGCTATTTTTTTCTTTGCTTTAGAGTCTTTAAACAGATTTGAACTCAAAAATAGAGCTTCATAAAGTGCTGTTCTTCTACTCCCTGCAACACCTACTTGAATCCTTTTAAGCAATCTTTTTATACTCTTTTTATCATATGTTAAAGGAACTGCTACATAAGCAAAATCAGCAAAAATACTCAATCCAACTTTATCATGCACTCTCTTATCTAAAAAATCACTTACTATATCTTTTACAATATCAAATTTACTATTTTGTGCCATTGAACCACTTGCATCTACGATTAGTGAGATTTCATACCCTTTATCATTTTGTATACTTATCTCATCTTTTATAATAGGGCTTGCTATAGAAGTTACTAAAAGTACAATTATCATAACTTTTATAATTTTTTCTAAAAACATACTCTTTTTTGTAGCTTTTTTTATGTATTGCATAGTTGGAAAAAATATAGCATCCATTTTTGGCTTACATAGTAACTGACATATAAAAAAAGGAATTAAAATTGTGAATGCCCAAGCATATTCAAATACTATTTGATTTAACACTACTTAATCTCCTTTATTATCTCTTTTATATTTTGTTTTAAATTACTACTAGCTTTTGAAATATTTTTTCTATATTTATACTCTTCTAGTCTATTTAAAACACTATCTACTTTTCCTTGATTGTCTTGGTTTATAAATTCATCTATATTTAGAGTAAATATATATGCCATACTCTTCTCATCTTCATAATCAATGCTCTTAAGATGATTTAATGCTATCTCTCTAGAAGTAGGTTTTTTTCTTCTTTTTGGCTTTTTAAAGTAGTACAATAACAGTACCAAGCATACAAGAAAAAAAAGTATACTCCCTAGGAGATAGTATAAAGAGTAGTCGACAACATCAACAATATCTTTTATATCTTTTAATTTTTCCATATATATCTATCCTCTTAATATCTGAGAAATTTTAAGAAAAATGTCATCATCCGTATATATTTTTCCATATCTAATTCTATTTTGTGTAAAGTGTTCATAAAGTTTTTCATCATGTTGCATTATCAAGTTTTTATACTCTTTTAAACTAGCTTTATCTAAAGTCATACTATCTTCTCTCATACTTACTGGATCAACTAAAGATATATCTCCTAAAAGATGGGGATCTTCTTCAAATCTATCTCTTACCATAAGTGCATAAACTTCATTTTTGAACGCTATTGAAGAGAGGTCTACATCCTCGTAAAAATCTCCTATCAAAAATATAAGAGATTTTTTTCTTTTATTTGTATTGATAAAATCACAAAAGTTTTTATAGTCTATTTTTTTACCTAATACATCTAACTCCAAGGCAAAAGCTAAAGTATCTTCTAAAACACCTAAATTTTTTGTTGGTTTATATATTTTTGTTGGATTTTCATCAAAAAACAGTGTTGTTAAACTATCACTATTTTTTAAAGCAGAGTATGTTAAAAAGCCCATAACTTCTGCCATGACTTCTTGTTTAATACGTTTTGTTCCAAAAAAGATTGAGCCATTTACCATGTATGCTATGATGATATTTAGCTCTCTTTCTTCATTAAAGAGATTAACTTTTACACCCATACCTTTTGCTGTTGATTTCCAATTTATGGATCTAACATCATCCCCAACAACATAATCTTTTATCTCACTAAAATCTAATCCCGTACCTTTAAAAGTAGTTAAAGTATTACCTAAGTTACCTGTAAAAACAGTTTTTTTTACTTTTAAAAGTATCTCTTTTAATTTTTCTTTCATAAAAAATCCCTTTAAGGAATTTTTATTGAGTTTATAATCTGTTCTACTATTTTATCGCTATTTAGTCCACTAGATTCTGCTTGATAACTAAGCACTATACGGTGTCTTAGTATACTTGTAACAACTTTTGCAACATCTAATGGTGTAACAAAGTCTTTACCTCTTAAAAGTGCCATTGCTCTACTTGCTTTATACATATCTATTGAGGCTCTAGGACTTGCTCCAAACTCAATCTTACCTTCAAGTTCAGGTATGCCATATTTTTTTGGGTCTCTTGTAGCAAATACAATATTTACCATGTATCTTTGAACTTCATCATCTACATGTATTAATTTCAACTCTTCTTTTAAAGCCATTATATCTTCAATAGTTGCAACCTGATTAACTTCTTCAAAACCATTTTTAGCCACTCTTTGCACTATTTCAAACTCTTCTTCTGGAGTATTGTAATCAACCATAACTTTCATCATAAATCTATCAAGTTGAGCTTCAGGAAGTCTATATGTACCTTCTTGTTCTACTGGGTTTTCAGTTGCCATTACCAAAAATGGCTCATCTAATTTAAATGTTGTATCTGAAATCGTTATCTGTTTCTCTTGCATAACTTCTAAAAGAGCAGATTGTACTTTTGCAGGAGCTCTATTTATCTCATCTGCTAAAAGCAAGTTTGTAAATACTGGCCCTTTTCTTACACTAAAAGTACCATCTTTTTGATTGTAAACCTCTGTTCCTACAACATCACTTGGAAGCAAATCTGGAGTAAACTGGATTCTGTTAAAATCTAATCCTATAGATTTTGATAATGCATTTATCGCTGTAGTTTTAGCAAGACCTGGGACACCTTCTACCAGGATATGCCCTCCTGAGATTAGTCCTATCAATAAAGACTCTACTAAGTCTTCTTGACCAACTATAATTTTACCTATCTCTTTTTTTAAAATATCAATTTTATTATTCATATTCAATCCTATTGTTTTATTCTTAATGAAATTCTACTCTTGAATATTAAATAAAATTTTAATAAAAATTAAATTAATTGTATTGAGGAGTTAAATTGTTACCAATAATTCTGTGGTGATTTGACCACCCTTTAGTATCTTACAGTACATACCACGATGCTTTTTTATAAGCCTTGGTAGCTTAGGACTAAATACACTCAAATGATCACAAATAGTACATTTTTCAGTAATCTCAACAGTAGTATTTCCTATTTTTAATATTGTTCCTATATCTAAGGTATGCGGGTCAAAACTAAGTAAAATATTTTCGCCATAACTTCCAGGTAATAAATCTATACCATTTTTCTTAGCTATATCATAAGTGTTTTGACCTACTATCATAACGCTCTTATCTAAATCATCATCTGCAAACTTATCATCTTTTATACCATAACCTTCAATAAGCTCTAAACTCTTTACCACAGGTCTAGGAAGACCACTAGAACCAACAGTAGCTGAAAATATTTCTACTACACTACCCATCTCTTCTCTCATTTTATATTTTCTCTCATTATTTCAAAAAAATCTTTTTTTGTCCAACTCCCTGGATAACTATTAAGTAACTTTCCATTGGCATCTAATACAAAAAATGAAGGGGTTATTTTTTTATAATGCTTTTGTAAATCCAAAGGCAATGTTTCTTTATCTATATCTACTTTCATATATACAAAATCTTTATACATAGCTGATTTAATATCTGCTTTTGAAAGTACCTCTCTCTCCATTTTTTTACAATAATAACATGTTTTTGATATGGCTTCAATCATAACAAGTTTTTTCTCTTTTTTTGCTTCTTTTAAAATATCATCTATACTTACACTTTTTAGTTTTTTTATCTCTTTTTTCTTCTCTCTTTTTTCTTCATATTTAAATAAATAGTCAACTATATTAGATATCTCATCTTCACTAACTTTACCCTTCATACTCTCTTTTTTATCAAAATATTTTAAAAACTCTTCTCTTATGATACTATTTTCTCTACTAGGGTTATAAAGATAATCTTTTACATACTCTTCTATTTCCAATCTTTGCATTTCAGGATCATTTTTATCACCAATATGATTTGCATCTTCCATAAGAAAATAGGTAATCATATTAACATTTGGAGATGTTAATTTCAATAGCTTATTATCCTTTTGTAAAAAGTTATTTTCTAATATTTTACCATCTATATATCCAATATGACACGAAGAACATTTTTTCTCAAATATTTTTTTCCCCATATCATAATCAGCATGCAGAGTAAAATTCATAACAAAAATAACAAAAACTATATTTCTAATATGGTTTAACATCAATCCACCCATCTGCTACTCTCTCAAGGGCTTCAGCAATACCTATTTGAACATAGTCTGCACCACCTATAAACTCAGTTTTTTCCCAACCCATAGTATCCATAGTATTTTTACATATTACAAATCTTATATTATCATATATCATCAATGATTTTATTCTATTTAAAACTTTTTGATCATAATCTTTTTTCATTGCTCTTATACCATTTGCATAAAAAATAACCTCTACATGTAAAGCCTCTTCAGGATAACCTTTTAAAACGTTATTTATTGCATTGATAGTATGGTTAAGTATTTCTATTTTACCAGTGTTAACCCTTATAAGCCACTTTCTTGGAGTTTCAAAATCTGGCAATGGCTCTGCATAATCAACTTTCGCAAAAGTAAATACACTAATCAATAAAATCAGAATTATCTTTTTCATATTACTCTCCTATTCCCACTCTAATTGATCATAATAATTTCTAGCATTTCTCATATATAGCTCTTCATAATGAGGTATGTTTTTAAATTTATCTGTATGTATATTTTTAGATAAATCAGCTGGGTCAATATCTTTTTCATATGCAACTTTAACTTGTTTTCTCAACATTTCTAAGTACTCTAAAGTCGGCTTATATGAGTTAGCACTAAAATCATTACCATGTCCTGGCATTATATATTTAACATTCATATTTTTTATTACATGTAAAGCTTTTATCCATTCATCTATATTGCTATCACTTGCATAATTAACAAAACGACCATTAAATATTGTATTGCCTGTAAATATAAAACTGTCTTTTTTACTATATACTATAAGGTCTGTTGATGATTGTGTAGCTTCACTAGGTTTTATGATTTTTATAGATTTTTTACTACCTTTTATGGTGTAATCTTTCTCTACTAAGATATCTGGATTTACAACCTTAGTATTTTTTGTAAGGTCTTTTGGCAGTTTTTTTAATGCACTAGTATACTTGCTAGCGTGCTCTTTTATCATTTCAGGCATATTTGCTCCACCTATAATTGTTACACCTTTTTCTTTAAAGTATGAAGCACCTAAAAGTCTATCGTCATGGTAGTTTGATATAACTACATATCTTATTTTCTTATTTGTAGATTTTTCTATATAAGCATTTAACTCTTTTGCAAAATTATAAGTAGCACTTGCATCAAGTAGTACCAGAAAATTTCCCATATCTATATAACATACATTAGATACAAAACCTTGGTTTGATTTTTTAAGAGGATTAAAGTCTCCTACAAAACAGCTTATATCGTTATTGATTTTTACTGGTTTAAATTCAAAAAAATTTGCAAATAAAAAAATTGGGATGGTAAGTAATAGTGTCTTTTTCATATATATTCCTCGCAGTAGTAGTATCTTGGTGAGAAGTGTTTCTCACCAAGATACATTTTAATTTTTATAAAGTGATAATTCAATCCCTGGATTATTCTTAACACCTATGATATCTGGTGTCTCAAGCTTTAAGTTTTTAATATGCTTGTGATCTGCTAGATAAGTCTCTACAGTTTCCCAAACAGGTTCTCCTGTAGAAGCACTACCAACAGTTGACCAACCAGCAAGTTTATAGATTCGATTTGCATCTATCTTCTCACCGCTACTCATCTGAAGGTTTGTAATTCTTTTTCCTATCTCTTTTCTAGGATCTATTGTATAAGATAATCCACCTGTTCTAACCATATCTCCACCTTGCTGTAAGAATGGATCTTTATTAAACAAGTTATCTGCTACATCTTCTAAGATATTATGAATATCTACACCTTTTAACTCTCTTACATAAGTCTCAGGATAAGTCATAGATGTATGATTCATCAAATCATCAAATGTGATTGCTTCACCAGGAAGTACTGAAGTACCCCATCTAAATCCAGGACTCATAGAGATATCAGCACCTTTTACTTCACGAAGTGCATCACATATGATTTGATCAAATGTACCATTAAAGTTACCTCTTCTATAGAGTAGGTTGTCAGTTGTAGCCAAAGGCTTAGTCAACTTCTCTATAAAAGGAGCTCTTACATCTTCAATATACTTTTTCATCGTCTTATCTTCAGGAAGTAAATCTGAGAAAACAGGCATCAATGTAAATCTAAAATCTCGTACTTTTTTATCTTTAATATCTAAATCAAGTACACCTATAAACTTACCATTTGACCCTGAGTTGATAACATGTGTTGTACCTTTTGAGTTTTTAACAGGAACAGCTTCAGGAACAGCATCATGAGTATGTCCACCAAATATAAAGTCAATACCACTAACAACCGATGCCATCTTCTTATCAACATCAAAACCATTATGAGATATAACTATAATAGCATCAGGTTTCTCTTTTTCTCTTACTTCATCAACTAACTCTTGCATCTCTTCTGGACGAATACCAAAAGTCCAATCAGGAATAAATCTCTGTGGATTTGCAATAGTTGTATAAGGGAAAGCTTGTCCAATAACTGCAACATTATTGTCACCCATTTTTTTCATAATATATGGTCTAAATGCTCTACCACTATCTTCATCAAAAGCTTCAGCTCCATCCATAAGAGCTTCATCTTTTACAAAAACATTCTGCGCAACGAAATCAGCATTTAAAAGTTTAATATTTTCTAAGATTTCTTTATCTTTATAAGTAAACTCCCAGTGACCAGTACAAACATCTACACCCAAGATATTAAGTGCCTCAACCATATCTTTACCTCTAGTATAAAGAGAAGTTGCACTTCCTTGCCATGTATCACCACCATCTAAAAATAGAGTCTTATCTTTACCATAAGTACCTCTTAAATGGTCTGTCAATGTTTTGATATGAGCAAAACCACCTACTCTACCAAATCTTTTTGCATTTTGTGCATAATCTATACATGTCATAGAGAAAGCTGCTCTTGAGTTTTCTTCTATACCATAATGCTTAAGAAAATGACTTCCAACAATATGAGGAGGCTTACCGTAACTTGAATCAAATCCAAGATTAACACTAGGCTCTCTAAAGTGTACAGGAAGTAGCTGAGCATGACAATCTGTCATATGCAAAAATCTTGCATTACCAAAGTTTTGAATCTTATAGTAATCATCTACATTTTTAACATCAAAAAGTTTCTGATGCGACTTTGCATATAGTGATGATGCCCCTAAAACAGACATCATATATATAAATTCTCTTCTATTTAATGAACTCATTTTTTCTCTCTTTACTTAGGTACTGCAGCTTGCCAAGTCTTTTCAAACTCTTCTGATTGAGCAAGTGCTGTATCTGCCTGATATGCTGCTTCATTTGCTAAAGCAATTGCCTTTTTAGGATCAGTTTTAGCTAATTTTTTAGCTTTTTTGATCAAAGATTTTGTTTTTCCCCATGCAACCATTTCACTATGAGCTTTGTCATATTTCATTTGTGCACTTGCAATTGCAGAATCAACATCATTTGATGCACTTGGACTAGTCATGGCACAGCCAGAAAGAAACGCCACTGCTATTATGCTTGTTAAAAGTAATTTTTTCATATTTTTATCCTTTACTTTCTTGTATCTGGGCCGTTAAGCTTCATACCATTTGACATATATGTTAAAAAGTACTCTAATTCTTTTAAAGGCTTACTCTGCATTTTTGGTTTTTCACTACCAGTATCTTTTACACAACCTGCAAGTCTTCTTTGAAGTGTTCCAAGTCCACCCCACTTAACTCTATAAACAGGCATATGTGTAGTTCCACCAAGAGCAGGACTTAAAGCTTCTGCACGAATTCTCTTACCAGAACTTTGCACGTGACACTCATTACAACTGATTGCAAGATACCCTCTTTGTTTATAAAAAAGTTTTTTACCAGCATCATAAGCTTTAGCAGCATTTTCATTAGGTATTTTAATAGCAATCTCTTTACCACGTGACGCTTCAGCTATTACAGCAATTATCTTAGCTATATCACCTTTGCCATACTTAAGTGGTTTTTCACCATTTTCTACTCTACACTCATTTACAGCTTCACCAATAGTTACAACTTTGTTTTTCTTTACATCAAAATATGGATAGTTCTGTTTTATTGCCATATCTGGAAAACAAGTAGAGTATGTTTTACCATTTGCAAATGGCTTTACCCATAACTCTTTTCCATCATCTAATGGAATTTCATAAGGAGGAAACTCGTTGATTTCTGCAAATTGTTCTTTACTTGGTCTATACCAACTTAGTGGACCATCTTGAAAGTCTTGAAACTTCAAAGGATATATATAGTTCTTTTCAATCTCTTCTACTGAAGTATAAGGGAAATACTCTGCTTGATTTTTAACAGGATTTTCAAATTTCTTCATGAAGTAGTTTACGAATGCTTTTCTATCTTTTTCAGCTTGAGTATCAAAACTTGCCCCAAACAGAATACTACCACTTATCATTGTGATTGCAGTAATTTTTATTAATTTTTTCAACATATTCATCTCCTTTTTTGATAAACTATAAAATTGTTTATTTTAATTTGATCTCTTTCTTCTCTGTTGCACCAGTATTGTCTTTCCATTCTACTACAATCATATCACCTTTTTTTGCACCTTTAAATGCAAATTTGACATACGGATTTTTAGAGATAGCTGATGTTGGATACATATCAAAAACAACTCTTCCTCCATGTTTAACACTTAGATGGTTGATAAATTTTGGTTCACCCTTTCCTCCACCAATACTTCCTGTTGCCATTGGATGTTTTACTAATAACTTAACTGTTGCTATATCTTTTTTAACTTTTGCTATTGCTTTAATTCCCATTTCTTTTCCTATTATTTTATTTTATTTTTATTATAGTGAGGTTGGTTAAATCAACCACCACATCCACCAACTGTAACTTTTACTTGTTTAACAGTTTCGTGTAGTTTTCCATTTGCATCTTCAACAATCAATCTAACATTACCAGTTTTTCTCATTTTAATTCTAGTTGAGAATTTAGGTATAGTTCCTTCACTTAACTCCCATGCTGCAGCTAAAGGACGTGGATTTCCATCAATTACGATAGCCATTGTTTTAGCATTTTCAAGACTCGTAGATACAGTAACAGGAACAGCTGCTCCATTTTCTGCAATATCTGGAAGCTTAAGAGTTGCTTTATCGTCTTTAATTACATCACTAGTACCAAACGCATTTTTTATTGCCTCTTCACTACTCTTTGCTTCAAAAGCCTTTGGATGCTCTGTTAATATACTTGCACTACTTGCACTTTGTAGTGCTGCTACTGCCATTGTTGTAAAACCTAATCCTAAAAAATTTCTTCTTTTCATATTCTAATTCTCCTTATTTTGCTTTTGTTGTTTCTTGTAGGTATGCTACAAGGGCATCTATTTGATGCTTAGTTATCTTATGACTTCTACCCATAGGTGGCATCAACGTATCAGATACAGTCTTATTTGGATCCCAAATCTTATCAAATAGATAATCTTTTGGATAACTATCTAAATTAGCCAATTTTGGGCCAATATTACCAGTCTGAGGTATTCCTTCATCTCCTTGAACTGCATGACATGCCAAGCAGTTCCCAAGTTTCTTCGTAACAAATACCTTACGACCTTCTGCTACTAAAGATTCCATACTTGCTGCATATACAGCGCTTGTACTTATCATACCCATCAAAACTACTACTAATAATTTTTTCGCATTAATCATATTTTCTCCTTTTGTTTATTTACTTTGTTCTAGCATATATTTAACTATATCTTTAACCATTTCATCTTTAAGTGACGCATCTCCACCTTTTGGTGGCATTGCATTAAAACCATTGATTGCATGATCAAAAATATCTTTTAATGTTTGCTTTGAAATCTTATCCCAAGTAGCTTTATCCCCAAGTTTTGGAGATCCAACTAAACCTGAGTCATGACAACCTGCACAAGTGTTTTCATATGCTGTTTTAATAGCACTTCCAACCTCTTCTGCTTTAGCTTCACCATAGTAATATCTCTCTTCACCAAACTCTGGTTCTACTACAGTTCCATCAGTTTGTATATGCATAATTGTCATATTTTTTGTATCTATACAGTTTTTCATACATCTTGTATTTTTTGTATCAGCTACTCTTAAGTTGTTATACTCAAAACCTTTTTCATTTGGTAGGTGAACTGACATAATAAACTTTTTATCTATTACTGTCTCATCCTCTATATCTTTACCATCTACTTGAATTTCATTTAACTGAAGTATATATCCCAAGATTCCATAAACCTCATCATTTGTTAAAGATTTAGGAGCTGAAAGAGGCATTGCTGTTTGTATGTACCAAAAAAATGGTGCAATATAAGGAGCATAACTTCCTATAGTTTTTTGCGGACCAGCGTCACCACCTGTTTTTGGATGAAGTTTTAAAGTTCCTTGACCTCCGGAGAGAACAGGAAATCTATCGACACCTTCTCCAAAATCACCATGACAACTAGCACATTTAGCTATAAATACTTCAGACCCAGCCAATACATCCATCTTACCTTTTGGTAAACCTTTACCATCTGGTCTAGTATCTGTATTCCATGCTTTAACCTGCTCTTTAGTCGCTTTTTCACCTAAATTGTAGCCTTCACCACTATAAGGTGAGTGATAAACATGCTTTACTTGCATAGTTTGAGGTAAAAGTTTTGCCCCATCAACATTAATTTTATTGCCATCTTTATCAATAACAACACTAGGATAAGGATAGCTATCAGGGCTTGCTACTGTATGACTAGCTGCATTCAAAGATGAAGCTAATAACAATGCTCCTGCTATTGTTTTAAGCGTAGACATGTACATTGTTTACCTCCCCATCAGCTTTTACTTCCCAGGTTTGAATAGCATTTCTATGATAAACTGATTCTTTACCGCGGGCAGCAACAAGTTGTTTTGCCATTGGTTGAGTATATCCCGTATCATCAGTTGCTCTACTTTGAAGAAGCATAGGTTTTCCATCCCACTCAACTTCAAGAGCAAATCTACATACTGCTTTTGGAAGAACGACACTTGTAAATCTTGCTTGTTTCCAGGTATTACCACCATCAGTAGATACATCTACATGGCTAATTGCACCTTTTCCAGACCATGCAATCCCTTCAACTTTAATCTTTCCATGCTTTTGCTCTTTCCAGTCTCGCTCAGGACAAGGAGATGTTATAACAGAGTTTGCTTCAAATGACCAGTTGTACATTTTAGCGTGTCCATCTGCTTGAAGCATTGTATATTTTGTACTCTCTTCTCTAACCATCCATGATTTATCATCAAATTTAAGACGCTTAAGCCATTTTACTTGTATAGCTCCTTCCCAACCAGGAAGAAATAGTCTAACAGGATAGCCTTGTTCTGGACGAAGAGCTTCACCATTCATAGCATAGACTAACATAGCATCATCTAAAACTTTTTCAATAGGAACACTTCTTCCAACACCAGCTGGATCAGAGCCCTCAGGGAACATCCACTTTGCACCTTTTTTAAGACCAATATCTTCTAAAATAACTTTTAAAGGAACTCCAGTCCACTCAGAACAAGAAAGCATTCCATGAGTAACTTGTAATGAATTTAGACCAGGTCCTCTCCACTCCATACCGTTATTTGCAGCACACTCAAATGAATGAATCACACTTATACTAGGATATCTTTTTATATCTTCTAATGTAAGAATAACCTCTTTATCAACCAAGCCGTGAATCATTAATCTCCACTCTTTTGGGTTGATATCAATAACTCCTCCATGACTTCTAGTAAAATGAAGTCCATTTGGAACTATTATCCCTTTTAAATCTTGCCAAGGAGTAAAACTTATAGAAGCTTTTTGATCAGCTGTTAACCATGGAACAAAACGTCTTACTACATTCGCTTCATATTTAGATGGTACACCATAAGGATTTTGATTATTATCTCTTCCCCACTTAAATCCCCATTCTGGATTATTTGGTGGTAAATTTTTTGGATTAATTGGTGATTTAGCTTCGAGTTTTGTTACAGTACCTAGCGTAGCTGCTGCTGCAACAGAAAAAAGGAAACCTTTTCGCAAAAAGTCTCTCCTACTCTCTTTAGGAACATTCTGTACTTCTCTTGCAACTTCTTGAACTAATTCAGAAGTAGAAGGTTGATGTCCATTCTCAACTACTATTTCTTTCAATAGAACCTCCTTTAATTATTTGTTTACAACTGACCTGTCTTATCATCAATATTTTAAACTGACACTATTTTGTCATTTTATTCTTAAATAAAAATTATTCAATTTTATCTAGTATAATAATATTTTCTTATAAATATAGAGGGAGACAGCTAATTAAGGGATTAAAAAGTCATTTTTTTGTCACTTGAAGAAATGAATGCTTTTTGCAATTAATTTTTAATGTTACAACTTGTAGCACTACTTTTTATTTTAAATTAAGTATTATTTTTTTTTATAATAATATATATAAGTAATGGAGTCAAGTTTTATATTTTATCTGAGGGTAGGCATTGATAAAAATTGCAGATATAACAAAAATGCCCCCTATAAAAGTCATACTTGGAGGAATTTCTCCTATAAAAAGCCAGAGCCAAATAGGAGCCAATGTAGTCTCTATTGTTGAAAAAACTCCAACTTCTGCTGAACTTATATATTTAGTGGAGGCATAAATAAGAAACATCGATACAACTTGCATAAGTCCCATCAAAAATAGAAAAAAGAGACTCTTAAGAGAAATATCAAAAACATCATCAGCTATAAAGTACATAATGATCATTAAAAAAAATCCACTTCCCGATATAATAAAATAGTGTGAAAAATGTTTAAACTTTCTTAAAAGTGTCAACTGCAAGCCCATAAAAACTGCTAACAATATCCCTAAAAAATCTCCAATTAAATTTCCTCCAATACCAAAAGAGTTACCAAAGATAACAACTACACCAAAAAATGAAAATCCAATAGCAACTGCTGTCTCTTTTTTTATCTTCTCTTTTAAAAGAAGATATGAAAAAAAAGCTCCAAAAAATGAAGAAGTTGCAAGAAAAACAACTGTATTGGCTGCTATTGTATACTTAACAGAGAAAACAAATAAAGATGTACCTATACCTGATAACATAGCAATAAAAAGTATCATAAAAAGTTCTTTTTTTGCTTTTGGAAGTACATCTTTCTCCCCTTTTATAAGCCATACAGCAAGCATTATAAAACCCATAAAAAGACCTCTATAAAAAGCTATAACTGAAGCATCTGCATCTATAAGTCTTACTAAAAGTGCATCAAAACTAAGAACAGATATACCAGTTGCAGCGAGGAGCATGCCTTTAAGTCGTAAATCAATCAACTAAAGCTCTTATACCATCTACAAACATTTGAACTGATAACATAAGAAGTAACATACCCATCAATTTTTCTAAGGCACTTAAGCCTTTTTCTTTTAAAATTTTATACAAAACTGGTGACATATAAAGTATAAAAGTTGAGAGAGACCAAGCTAGCATAACTGAGGTGAAGAGAGCCCAAAAATGTTCACTATATGATTTTGTCATTATCATAATAGTAGCAAGTGCTGAAGGTCCTGCTATAAGTGGTATAGCAATAGGTACTACAAAAGGGTCATCTACACCAAAAAGAGCAATATTCCCTTTTTCTCCAGGGAATATCATCTTAAGTGCTATTACAAAAAAGATAACACCTCCAGCTATTGTTACAGAAGCAGTTTCTAGATGAAATATATTGAGAAATGCTTCTCCAAAAAAGAAAAATGTAAGAAGTATAACAAGCCCAAAAATTGACTCTCTTATTATAATAAATTTTTTTCTTCTATTATCTACGTCTTTTAATATTGCTAAAAGCAAAGGAACATTTCCGAAAGGGTCTAATATAAACATCAAAAGAACTGCTGTTCCTATTATTGAAAATTCTGCTCCCATACTACTACCTTACACATATATTTTTGCCTACATACCATCGTACAACTGCAATTGTACTATAATCCATCTCTCTTTGAGAAAATGGAATTGAGCTTATTCTTAGTTTAGAGATTACAACACCACTTGCTAAGACAGAAAATAGAAAAAATAGAAACCCTGTCCAAACACTATGAAGATACCACCAAAAGAATAGACCAATCAATAATGGAGCTAACACTATAGTTAAGTAAATGATATAAACATAAAAGTTACACCAAAAACCCTCGATTTTTGGCATAACTTCTATTTGAAATAGTTTCTCATCATGTTCCAAAGTTTTACTTTAAGTTTATAAAATTAAGAGGTATTTCCATATCTGCTTCACGAAGAGCTTTCATAGCAGCTTGCAAGTCATCTATCGATTTTCCAACAACTCTAACCTCTTCTCCTCGAATTGAAGACTTTACTTTTAAACCCAAATCTTTTATCTTTTTTACTATTGCTTTTGCATCTTCTTTACTTAAAGTGTCGTTTATATTAACTGTTATCTTTGTATTACCACCACCAACAGTATCTCTACTAACCTCTTTAATACCTTTTGAGCTGATATCACGTTTTATTGCTTCACTTACTATCGCATCAAACATAGCATCTGCTTTAGAGTCATTTGAACTAACAAGTGTGATAACTTTTGCTTTTTCATTGTAATCAAACTCACAAGTAACTCCCTTAAAATCCCAACGATTTGTGATAACTTTTTTTGCTTGTTCATATGCATCTTTTAAATGCTGCTTATCAATCTCTGCTGTTATATCAAAACTATGCTCTTTTGCCATATTTAAATCCTTATTCTATTTTTGTTATTCTAGCAGAATTATGTAAAAAATAAATTATTTGTGTTATACTTCATACTAAAAAGGAACCATATGAGTGATATTACTTTTTTTGACTTATCCCAAGACCAACAATCAAGCTGTTTTTTAAAGATACTATACCTTCTTTTTATCCCTCTAGCAATATTTCTAGCAATCATTGCCGGGTACTTCCAAATTATCCCTTTTAGGGTTGAAATTCATAGTCTTTTCCTAATAGGCATAATCTTTGTGTTATATCTGTCCTTTTTAAAACATAATGCTTTTTATGCTTCGTGTAAATTTAAAAATGAACTCAATCTTTTTAAGAATGAACTCAAAAAATATATACAAAAGAATGAACTAAATATAGGTGGTACAGAAAAAGCAAATGCACCTTATGACTCTTTTGCAAAAGAGTATACTTCTACACTTAGAGATGAAAATTTTGCAAGTATAGCTGGTGGGCTTTTCCCTACTCTTGGTATCTTGGGTACTTTTATATCTATTGCAATTTCTATGCCAGATTTTTCATCAAAAACTTCTGCCGTTTTAGAGCGAGAAATCTCTTTACTTTTGGGTGGAGTAGGTACTGCTTTTTATGTCTCAATTTATGGTATTTTTCTTTCTATTTGGTGGATACTATTTGATAAGGCTGGTATAAGTGCTTTTGAAAAAAGTATTAATCATATTAGAAATAGTACAAAATCACTCTTTTGGAGTAAAGAGGAGATAGAACAAACTTATTTTCAAAAAAGTATGGAAAACTTTGAAAGATTAAATAGTGTTTTTGACAACTTTGCAAAAGATGAAATCATAGAAAATATGAGTAAAACTCTAAACCAAAGAATAGAGATGTTTAGTGAAATAATAGAACTAGAACAAAAATCTATATCTCAAACTTCAAAAATAATGAATGATAACTTAGAGATTGCAAAACAAGCTCAAGATACTCAAGGAGAGTTTTTTAAAGAATTTAAAGCCCTGATAACAGAAGCGAAAGAGACTTCGTTAAGACTAGAAAAAAGTAACTTATCGTTAGAACATATTGCTAACTCTTTGCAATCAAAAGAAGAAAATCTAGCACAAATTGCAAATGCACTCAAAAATATAAACTCTGAAAATTTAGAGCAACTTTATGAAGCAATTGTCAAAAATTTTGAAGTTATGAAAAAAGATACAGACCAAATTGGATGGTCATTTAACTCTTATCTAAATGAATTTGACAATAAATTTTCAGATAGATTAAAAAACACTCTACTAACTATAGATAGTGAAGTTGCAAAAATAGTGAGCTCTTTAACAGAAGTTAAAAATGTATCAAGATAATAAAAACAAAGAAGAAGCACAAAACTTTTGGATATCTTATGCTGATTTAATGGCTGGGTTATTATTTGTTTTTATTCTTCTAGTGGGTGCTATTGTTGTTAAATATGTTTTTATTCAAACAGACTTACAAGCTATAAGAACAGATTTAGAGCAACAAAAAGAGGCTCTTGGTTTAAGTGAAAGTGCTTTAGCAGATAAGAAACAACGACTCAATGATATAAGAACAAAACTAAAAGATACTCAACAAAAAAATATGCATCTCTCTTTTGAGTTAAGTTCAGCCCAAAAAAGGCTTGAATCTCTTAATAAAGAGTTGCTATATAATAAAAATCAAAATCAAAAACTAGGTGATTATATAGCTACAAAGATAGAAGAAATTGCTTTAAATAAAGAAGAAATTCAAAAATTAAAAGATTTGATATTTGATTATGAATTAAAAGAAAAAGATCTTAATAGTAAAAACGATGTTCTAACTCAAGAGTTAGATAAAAAAGACAACATCCTAATTTTAAAAAATGAAGAGTTAGCACAACTAGAAAATACTCTTCTTATACAGAGTAAAGAGCATCAAAAAATAGTAGAAGAGTTAAATATAACAAAAGTAAAAATCAAAAATTTAACAGGTATTAGGATAAAAGTTGTAACAACATTAAAAAAGAAGTTGGGTAAAAGTATAAAAATAGACCCTAAAAGTGGTGCTATTGTATTTAACTCAAACATCTTGTTTACCCAAAGTAGTTTTAAACTCAAAGAGGGAGCAAAAAAAGAGTTGAGCAATGTACTACAAAAGTATATAAATGCACTTCTTTTTGATGATGAAATTAGGCAATATATCGACCAAGTTGTCATAGAAGGACATACTAACTCTGATGGCTCTTACCTATATAATCTTGAACTTTCTCAAAAAAGAGCTTTAGAAGTTATGAAATTTCTTTACCAAAAATATCCAAAGGATAGTAAAATACTAAGAGAATATATAAGTGCAAGTGGTCGTTCTTACGCAAACCCTATTATCATAGATGGTGTTGAAGATAAAGATGCTTCAAGAAGAATAGAGATAAAATTTAGGATAAAAAATGAAAAAGCAATCAATGAACTCAAAAACTTTTTGGGAAAGTGATTATATCCTAAAAACAGCTATTGAAAGAAAAAAAATAGATTTTTTAGTGGCAAAATATATCAAAAAAAATAATACTATTTTTAACAAAATTAAAAAACTATTTTTTAAAATATTCTAAAAAACTCTAAGTTTAGTTAAATCTACACTAAACTTAGAGTAGCTTATTTTACAAGCTTTCCATCATCTTTTTATAGCTTACTCCACTACTAAAATAGTAATTTGCTTTTGCTATCTCATAGTTATTTAAAGCTTGAATATAAAGTGATTGATTTATAGTTTTTTTACTTAAAGCATCCAGATATGTAATATTATCAACTACCCCATTTTGATATTTTGTTAGAATTATATCGTAGACACTAACGGCCATATCTAATGCACTCTTCACTGAATCTATTTTTGTTTTTTGAGTAGTAAGTTTTTTGGTAGCTAAATTAAATGCTATTTTCTCTTTTGAAATAGCATAATTCAGTTGTTCTTTCTTAGCCATCTTTGCCAGTATCGCTGATTGTTTTTTATTTGAGCTAGAACTATCATAAAGATTCAAAGAAAAACTTAGCATAAGTTGATTTTGTTGGTCTGGTAAATCTCTTAAAATTCCCTCATCATAATCATTATAGTTATATATATTGATACTATCTTCTAATTTAATCTTAGGTTTTTTTATCGCTGTTATTTGATTAATGTTTTCATTTATCGCATCAATACTACTCTTTAAAGACTCTATACTTGTACTTTGTTTATATTTTAAGTTCATTACTTCTGGCAGTTTTGAGTCACTAACTGACGTAATCTTTTTACCAACTAAAAGAGATAAGTTTTGATATAAATAGTATCTTTGATATTTTAAATCTTCTATGATATATTTATTTGATTCATATTCAGATTGTAGTTTATATACTTCATCTATAGTTACCATCTGAATATCATATTTTTGCTTCTCTCTTTTATACTCTGCAAATAATGATTTTGATTTATCTTGATAAGCCAAGATATTTTCTTCTATCGTTTTTATCTGATAAAAAAGTGTTACAACTTGCAAAAGAATCTCTTTTGTTGAGGCATCTGTACTTAGCCTGGTCGATTGTAACTCATGTGCCTTCTGCTTTTTTATAGAACTATTCTTACCTCCATCGTACAAGTCTACACCAAACTTTATATAACCCATAGTTGTAGCTCCTACTTGAGATGAACGTACATCAAAATCAAGCTTAGTATAATTTGCACCTATATTTATAGTAGGGTTTAAAGTATTTGAAACACTTTTTAAAGTTTCGTTTTTAGAATCAATATCATAATTCATAGACTTTATATTTACATTGTTCTTTAGTGTCATCTGCATAATCTCTTTAAGAGTTGATGCATTTAGAGCTAATGACAATAAAATAAAAATAACAATTTTTTTATGCAAGTTTCTCATCTAAATTTTCCTTTATTTCGATTTTTTTATCTTTTATTGTCAATATTTTATCACAATAAGGCAAAAGCCTATCATCATGTGTAACCATAATAATAGTTACATTTTGTTCTCTTGTTATATTTTTTAACATCTTTACTACACTTACAGCTCTATGCCTATCTAATGCAGCTGTAGGCTCATCTGCTAGTATAATTGATGGCTGATTTGCTAAGGCTCTTGCTATAGCAATTCTTTGATTTTGGCCACCACTTAATTCACTTGGCATATTTTGTAGTTTATCACTCATATCAAGATAATCTAAAAGTTCTTTTACTCTTGCTTTTACAACCTTTGGTGATTCTCCATTTTGATATGGCAGTAAAGATATGTTTTCTTCTATATTTAAAAATGGTATAAGATAATGAGCCTGAAAGATAAAACCTATCTTTTTTCTTCTAAGTTCTCTATCATCTTTTACTTTCCATGCATTATCATAAACTACCTCATCACCTATTTCAACCTTGCCACTTGTAGGCTCTAGCACACATCCTAACATCATTAGTAGAGTCGTTTTTCCTGCACCACTTGGAGCAACAAGAGCTACAAACTCACCTTTATTTAAAGTGAAATTGGCACCATCTATTACAGTAACTTCACTTTCACCTTTACCAAATTTTTTTACTAAGTTTTCTATTTTCATAGATTGATTTTGCTTCATTTCATCATCCCCCTATTGCTTGTGATGGGTCTGTTTTTACAACTTTGTATATACCAAAAAGAGATGCAAATACAGATGAAATCAAGATTACTATAAAAAGACCAAAAGCATCACTTGTCTCCAAAACTATCCTTTTTGGAAAGCCTCCTGCAATCATCCTTGCAAAAAGATTTCCAGATATAAATGCCAAAACTCCTAGTACAATCGTTTCTTGAATAATCATTTTAGAAATTGTGAGATTTGATATCCCTATAAGTTTGAGTATACTTATCTCTTTTATCTTCTCTAAGGTCATAGTGTAGATAATAAGAGCAATAATCACAATAGAAACTATAATCAAGATAACTGTAAACATACCTATCTGTTTTGATGATTTTTTTATAACTTTTTCTAAAAGTAAATTAGTCTGTTCATCTTTAGTAAAAACTTTTTTATGTGTTGTTTTTTCTATATTTGTAGCAACTTGTTTTGGATTATAACCATCTTTTGTTTTAGCTATTATTGCATTTACGAGATGTGGATTTCCACCTTTTATCCCTCTAGCATCATCACTTTTTATTCTCTCATTTGTATATGTGAACTGTAAGACTTCAGCATCTTTTAAACTAGTAAAAATCAGATAATCTCCACCATTTGAGACTGTATCCTTAGTAACACCTACTACTTTAAACCTATCTCTTCCCATCTTAATATATTCACCCAATTTATAGTTTGTTTTTTTGGATACCACAATCTCATAGTGCTGTTTTCTTATACCTCTTCCCTCGATGAGCTTAGAACTGTTTATAACATCTATCTTTCCAAATGGGTCATAACCAACTAACATAACCTTAAAATCACCATATTTATTTTCCATTTGAAAAGTTTGAAAAGTGATAGCCTCTGCAGACTCAATACCATCTTGATAAGATATCTGATTTTTTAAATCTTCATGTACTTTTGAAGTTTGAGCAAAAGGGCCTAAGGTATCTTGTTGTACTACCCAGATGTCTGCTTTTATATCACTAACTAAAACTTTAGCATCAAACACCATTCCTCGATATACCCCAATCATAATAATAACAATCCCTAAAAGCACACCCACACTAATAGCAGTTATCATAAACTTACTAAATGAGTGGGATATATCTTTATATGCTAAATTAATCATGATAAATTTTCATACCATCACTAAGAGCTTTTTTCTTAGGGTCTGGTATAACTAACTTTTCATCTATATTTAATCCCTCAACTGCAGCTGTTTTATGTTCATAAGCTATGATTTTTAGTGGCTTAAAGTTTACCTTGTCACCTTTTAAAATCCAAACACCATTTTTTTCTTTATATATAGATAGAGCTTTTGTAGGTACTTTCACAATATTTTTTAAAGTTTTTATCTCTATTTTAACTATTGCTTGTTCCTCCATATAAAATGGTATAGGAAGATTATCAAATGCTATATCTATCTCTCTCTCATAAGTTATAGGATTGTTAACAGGATTTATATTAACAACCTTACCCCTATAAATTTTATCTGATGAACGAAGTTTGATAGATGCACTATCTCCAATTTTAACTTTTCCACTCATCCTAGTATCTATATATGTCTGAATCCAGATATCTTTTGGATTTACCAACTCCATAAGTGTCTGATTTGGCATAATAATCTGATAATTTACAACAAGTTTTTTTGTTATATATCCGTCAATAGGTGATTTTATAATATAATGAGCCAATTTTTTCTCTAATCCACTAATCCCAGCTGCTACTTGCAATATCTGGTCTTTTAGAGAAACTATATGGGCATCAACACTTTGAATTTTTAACTTTGCAGTATCTTTTTCAGTTAAATATTTTTGATAATCTAAACTTGATATAGAGTGAAGTTTATAAAGTTTTTTATTTTTATTAAACAACTCATTTTGATAATCAAAATTTACTTTTGCACTTTGTTTATCTACCTTTAAAGAGTTTATATCACTCAATAGTTTTAACTTCAAAGCCTTTTGTTCATCAATCTTATCTACCAAATCAACACTATCTATAGTAGCAATTAGAATATCTTTTTTTATATATTCACCCTCTTGTACACTAAAATCTAAAATCTTTCCACCATATAAAGAACCAATCTTATAAATATCTCTAGCACCTACATTACCAACACCATTAACTTTTATATTGATACTTCCTTTAGTTGCTTGTGTAGTCGTAAATGTATGTTTAGGAATATAAACCTTTTTATAAAATCCTAAAACCGCTATAGTAATAATCACTATATAAACTATATATTTAATATACTTTTTCATAAATGCTCCGTTAATTTATTAGACTTGTTACGCAATAAGTCTATTTATTATGATTATGCCATATCTTTATTAGTTTATCGTTAAGGTTCTGTTAACGATTCCTTAATGCCAAGATGATATTATTTCAAAAAAACGAAGGATTACTTATGAAATATTTATCATTTTTTGATAATGTAGAAAAAATTGTATTAGAAGATGAATTGGCAAAATTTTTAGGGGTCAATGAAAATGGGATTATAGAGTTTGGTTATGCAGACATAGTAAAAACTGCTGGCCATAGCTGTGGTACTGTTGCTGGAGCTTATCTTATAGCACTAAAAGGTCTTAAAGCACTATATGGTGAAGAGATCCCAAAAAGAGGTGAAATAAAAATAGAAATAAAAAAAGCACCTGAAGATGATAATGCTGGTGTAATTGGATGTGTATTATCAAATATAACAGGTGCTACAACAAACTATGGTTTTGGAGGAATTCCTACAGGAAAGTTTAATAGAAGAAACCTTCTATTTTATAATGCAGATATAAATACTGATGTAAGATTTACTAGAATTGACACAAACAGACAAGTAGGAATAAACTATCGTCCAAGCAAAATAGTAAATCCTATGGCAATCCTTATGAGTGCTATTGGAGAAAATGCTACAGAAGAAGATAAAAAAACATTTCCTACTCGTTTTCAAGACATGGTAAAAACTGTACTTGAAAATGCAGATAAAGTTATAGAAATTAAATGTTAGTAACACTTAGGTAACACTTCTTTGTCATAATTTCAATACAAATTAAACATTAGGAGAAAGAAATGAAAAGATTAGTTTTAGCAGCGATACTAGCTGCAGGAGTGTTAAATGCTACTGACTTTACAGTAATGACTGCTGAAGAGCTAGTTGCTGCAAGAGGTACAATAGCGGTAGATGAGAGAGATGCTTTTAAAGAAGAGCTACAAAGTAGAGTAAGTACAATGACAGTGGAAGAAAAAAAAGCTCTTGGAATAGAACCAAAAGGCTTTGGAGATATGACAGGAACAGCTCCACAAGATGGAACAGGCCTAGGTAACACTGGAGAATCAACTGGTGGCGGCATGGGCTCAGGCGGTGGTATGGGCTCAGGTGGCGGCATGGGCTCAGGCGGTGGTATGGGCTCAGGTGGCGGCATGGGTGGAAGAGGATAATATCCAATACAAAGTCGCATAACACTTTAAGTAGTTATACGACTTTTTCTATACTTTAAAATCTAAGATAAATATACTTCCATTTTGATTAGATTGTACTTTTATATCAATATTCATTGATCTTGCCAACCTCTTAACTATATCTAACCCTATTCCCGTACTATTTTTTTCACTAAAAGAGCGTTCAAAAATCTTTTGTGGATTTTTTATACCTTTTCCATTGTCTTCTATATAAAGTTTAGACTCTTTTGTATATATTCTGACAAAGCCATTTTTTCTATTATATTTACAAGCATTTGAGACTATATTTTGTAAAATTTGCTTCATTGCATTTGAATTTATCTTTACTTTCAATACAGTATCTTCAATTACAAAATCAAGATTAGGATATATCTGTTTTTGAGTCTGTACTACCTCTTTTGCTATATCTAGTATATTGACCTCTTGTATTTGAAAAGTCTCTTCTTGTAAAAGTATTGTAAGGTTTTCATGCAACTCTGATATAGTATGTGCACTTTTATCTAATCTTTGTAAAGCCTTATTCTCTCCAAAATATGGGTCCTTCTTTAAAAGTTTCATATTTAATTTTATAGAAGTTACTGGTGTATTTAAATCATGAATCAAGTCTTTTGCAAACTTATCAAGTGTATTTATACTCTCTTCTAAAGGTAAAAGAGCATTTTTAGCTAATTTATAACTAATAAAACCAAACAAAAGAAACAATCCTAACTGAACTAAAGCTATTTTTACTTTTAACATAAAAAGTTTTTGATTAAAACTATTAGTTGATTTAAAAACTTGAAAATAGTTTTCTTTTTTATTTTGTGGAATATATTTCATAAAAAAATTCTGATTTATCGTGAAGTTTTTTATATCTATGTGCTTATGAATTTTATCTGAAAAAACAGATTTGTATTGCTTATCAAATTTACTTAAATCACTTCCCATTTTTAGTTGTCTTGCATATTCAATCAGTGAAAACTCTTCAGCTTTAAGATACTGATTTTTCATCTGTGCAAAATAGAAAAACCCTGAAGCCAGTATCAAAAAAGATACACTTAAAAAGTAGATTAAAAAAAACTCTAAAAAAGCTCTTCTCTCATGATGAAGCAAGACGATATCCTATGCCCTTAACTGTACTAATAGGTAAACCTATTTTTCTAAGCTTATTTATATGTACACGAAGAGCCCCTTCACTAGTTTCACTACCTTCACTAAGCATATTTAACAATAGCTCTTTTGATAAAGTCTTATTTAAATTTTTAAAAAAAAGTCTTGTAATATGCAACTCATAAGGAGGTAAAGATATAAAATTTGCATCTAAATAAAGCTCATCTTTTTCAATAACAAAACGAAAATTATCCACTCTTACTTCATTTGCATATGTATGATACTGTTTTTTTAAAAGTGCTTTTATTCTAATCAAAAGTTCATCAAAATCAAATGGTTTTTTTATATAATCATCTGCACCTATCTCAAATCCTTGTGATAATGAAGCAATATCAGTAAGTGCAGTAATAAGTATAGTTGGAGTCATATCTCCACTATCTCTTAAATTTTTTAAAAGCTCAAAACCATTAATAAATGGTACATTTACATCAAATAACATCAAATCAAAACTACTAACAAAGGTAGCATCAAGAGCCATCTCTCCATCACCTACATGTAAAACTTCAAAGCCTTCACTCTCTAACAATTCAACCAATGTTTCAGATAAGACATCATCGTCTTCTAATAATAGTATTTTTGACATAGTTTAAGTATATAAAAAACAATGTTAACGTATCGTTAAACCCTATAAACAACTACTAAAAATTTGGATTAAATCCAAAATCATCATGAAAATCTGGCTGTGGAGTAGGATCAAAATACCCCATCTGCATGCTTTTTGTTCTCAAATGAAGAATATCAGCTTTTGGATCAATTCCAACAGGACAAGCCAAAGTACACTCTCCACAGAGCGTACAATCCCAAATACCTTCATTTTGTACTCTATCAACAAAACCTTTTTTATCTTCTTCTCTTATATCTACTGTATATCTCCAGGCACGAGTAAGTGCATACGGACCAAGAAAGTCTGGCTTTACATGCAAAACTGGACAAGCAGAAAAACAAGAACTACATAGTATACAGTCACTCTGTCTCTCAATCTTCTCTTCACTAGCCTCACCCATCTGTTTTTGGCTCTTTACATGTAACCAACTCTCTACTCTTTTAAGACGGTTTTGCACACTTGTTTTATATAGTAATGGCTCAACTATATCGCCATCTTGTACTTTATATTCACAAGAGAGAGTCTCTTGATTATTGACTCGTAAAGAACAGCTTCCACAAACTCCACTCTTACAGTTGTAACCAAATTTAAGAGTTGAATCTATATTTTCACGTATATATATCAATGCACTTAAGAGTGTGACTTCTTTTAAGGGTACTTCATAGGTACTGTTTTGGACAACTATCTTCATCTTTTTTGCCTATACGTATTATCTATGTACGAGTGCTCTGCTTTACTCTTTTGTTCTGCAAAGTCGTTTCTGTAGTGAGCTCCTCTACTCTCTTCTCTTTGTAAAGCACTCACAACCAAAGCTTTAGCTACTGTTAAAGAGTTTTTAAATTTTAGATGAGAAATCAATAAAGTTTTATCCCTTAAAGTTAGTTTTTCAAAATCTATCTTAATCTCATCAATACTTTTCAACAACTCTTCAAGTCCACTTTTATCTCTAAAAATACCAGCTTTTTGAAAGAGCTTATTTCCGAGTCTATCTCTTAGTTTAAAAAAAGCATCACTATTTTTTTCACTTATTAGTTTTTCTATTGTATTTTTTGCTTCTATTTTATATGTTTCTAACTCTACATGTAAAGAAGTTTTTTCTATCTTTTCAATCACACTTCTACCAAAATGGATAATCTCCAACAGAGAATTTCCTCCTAATCTATTGGCACCATGTACTTTTGTATTTGAACACTCTCCAATAGCATAAAGACCTTTTATAGAAGTTTGTAAATTTTCATCTACATCAATCCCACCCATACTATAGTGAGCTGCTGGAGTTATAGGAATCAAGTCCTTGCTTGGGTCTAAATTTTGATGTATATGAATCAGTTTTTTCTCTTGAGGTAAATTTTTACTTATAAACTCATCTCCAAGATGACGTATATCTAAAAAAATTTTATTGCCTTTTTGAATTTGCAAAAATACTGCACGACTTACCTCATCGCGAGTCATAAGCTCATCTATAAATCTTTCACCCTTATCATTTACCAAAAAACCCCCAGCACCTCTTGCACTCTCACTTACTAAAACAGAACTCCCTTTTAAAGAAGTTGGATGAAATTGTACAAACTCCATGTCACTTAGTACTGCTCCTGCTCTAAATGCCATAGCAACTCCATCACCAGTTGATTCTATTGCATTGGTTGTATATCCATGATATATTCCTGCATATCCACCAGTAGCAAGGACTACAGATTTACTCTCTATAGTTTCTACTTCATCATTTTTTAAAACAACTACACCTCTACATGTAGACTCTTTCACAATCAAATCTACTACAAAAGTATTATCAATAAACTCTATATTCTCTTTTAAACAGTTGTCATAAAGTGTATGAAGAAGTTTTAATCCTGTATAGTCTTGGGAGTATGTAGTTCTATCTTTACTAGCCGCACCAAATTTTCTCTGTGCAATCCTGCTTTTATTTCTTGAAAAGGGCATACCTATTGAATCCAACCAAAGTATATCCTCTTTTGCACCTTGACACATAAGTGATACCATCATTTTATCAGCTAGTCTTGCTCCGCCTTTTAAGGTATCTTCTACATGTAAAGAGACAGAGTCGCCATCGTCTTCATAAATAACACCATTAAGTCCACCTTGTGCCATGCAAGTGGCAGCACTCGTTGGACTAGATTGGCAAACTACTGCTACTTTTTCACCTCTCTTTTTAGCTTCTAAAGCACAGCTAAGACCTGCTCCACCACTTCCTACTATAAGTATATCGTACATCAGTTCTTTAAAAAGCTTTTAATATTATTTGCTACAATTTTCATAAGCTCTACTCTAGCTTCATAACTCGCCCAAGCTATATGAGGAGTGATAAAAAGATTGTCTTTTTTCTTTACATGTAGAAGAGGATTATCTTCCTCTATTGGTTCAGTCACGGTAACATCTAATCCTGCTAAAATACTGTTATTATCTACAGCATATGCTAAATCAGTTTCATCTACTATACCACCACGACCAAGGTTTAGTAAAATTGTACCTTTTTTCATGAGACTTAACTGCTCTTTTTTTATAAGCCCATTTGTTTTTTCATTTAAAGGCGCATGAATAGAAATGATATCACACTCTTTTAACATCTCATCAAGTTCTTTGCGTGTATAAGTACTATCGTTATTTGCTCCACTTGTAGAGTAGTAACTAACATTTGCACCAAAAGCATCTGCCACTTTTGCTACACTCTTACCAATAGTTCCAAAACCGATAATACCCCACTTCTTTCCTTTTATCTCACTATATGGACGTTCAACATTTGTAAAAAGTCCACTTCTACTCCACTCACCACTACTAACAAACTCATCATAAAATTTACTTTGTGCTAAAAGGTAAAGTGCTAAAGTAAAAGTAGTTTGAGTAACTGAAGCAGTGGAGTATCCAGCCGCATTTTTAACTTCAATGCCTTTTTTCTTTGCATAATCTAAATCAACATTATTCATTCCCGTCGCAGTAATACAAATAAGTCTTAATTGAGGTGATTTGTCTATAGTCTCACTATCAATCACAACTTTATTAGTTAAAATTATCTGAGCATTACCAATATGTTCTAAAATTTGTGCTTTTGTAGTAGTTGGATAAGTTATAAACTCCCCAAAATCTTTAAAAGCATCTAAATTAACATCATTCCCTACTGTTTTTGCATCTAAAAATACTATTTTCATTTTTTTACCTTATCGTCTTTTTTAAAAGAAAAAAGCAGAATTAAAATAACTGCTACATTTATCATAACATCTGCAAAATTAAATACTGCGAAACTAAACCATTTGTGCCAATAAAGATAGTCAACTACCCCACCATGAACAAACCTATCATAAACATTACTGAAACCTGCTCCTAAAATTATTCCAGCAGGAAGTGCATATTTTTTTAATATATCTTTATTTAAAACTAAGTATAAAAATATACTAAAAAGTAAAACTATTTGAATATACTTTAGATTACCATCTAAAAAAGAGAGCATTGAGAAAGCAACGCCCTTATTATAAGTAAGAATGAGTGAGAAGTAGTCTCCATACCATCTAAAACCTTCTAAAAAAATAGTTTTTAAATTTTGGTCTATTATGAAAACCCCAGTAAAAGAGAGTATAAATACGATTAAATACTTAACCATTCAACCTACTTTGAAGAAGACTCGTTACCTCTTCCATCATTTGAGCTAATTTATCTTCATCTCTACCTTCTAAAAGTATACGTAGAAGGTTTTCAGTTCCTGAGTAACGAATAAGAACTCTTATATTTTGTTTTTCTATCTTACTAACTAACTTATCATAACCCTCTATGTCTTTAAGCGGTATTTTTTTACCTATAGATAAGTTTTTCTGGTGCTGTGGATAGAGTTCAAAAGGATTTAAAAGCTTACTAACGGGCTCTTTTTTTGTTAGTATATTTGCCATTACTGCAAGCGCAGCTACGAGTGCATCACCAGTTTTTGCAAAATCTGCAAGTATAATATGTCCACTCTGCTCTCCACCAAAATTTAATCCTTTTTTTCCAAAAGTTTCAAGAACATATTTATCACCTACATTACAACGGTGAAGTTCTATACCATTTTCATTTAAATAGTCTTCAAGTGCTTGATTACTCATAACAGTAGCAACTGAACCATTTTTTTCTAGAACTCCCTGTTCTTTTAGAAAAACACTCAATGAGCCAAGAAGCTTATCCCCATGAATCACGTTACCATTTTCATCAACAACAACAAGCCTATCAGCATCTCCATCAAAGGCAAAACCTACATCAGCTCTTAATTTACGTACTTGCTCTCCAAGATTTTCAGGATGAAGTGCTCCACAATTTAGATTGATATTACTACCGTTTGGGCTATCATTTAACAAAACTACATCAGCACCAAGTTCAGTAAAGATAGTTGGTGCTACTTTATAAGCAGCTCCATTTGCAGTATCTAGTACAACTCTTACACCTCTAAGTGTTAAGTTTTTTGGAAATGAGTTCTTTATATGTACAATATAGCGACCAATAACGTCATCTATACGTTTTGAACGCCCTATTCCAAACTCCTCTTTTTGATTCTCTTCTATTAATTTGTCATTATAAAATATCTTCTCTATTTCTGACTCTGCTTCTTCATTTAGTTTATTGCCTTGTGCATCAAAAAACTTTACTCCATTATCATAGTATGGGTTATGTGAAGCACTTATCATGATTCCAGCATCACATCTAAGATCTTCAGTTAAAAATGCAATCGCTGGAGTAGGCATAGGTCCAATTTGCCTTACATCATAACCTACTGCTGTAAGTCCTGAAACAATGGCATTTTCTATCATATAACCACTTCTTCTTGTATCTTTTCCTACTATTATTTTATTATTTACTGAATTTTTACGAAAGTAGATTCCTGCTGCCATCGCTAAGCGCATGGCATTCATAGCATTTAGTTTCTTTCCTGCTCTTCCACGTACTCCATCAGTACCAAAAAGTTTAGTCATTTTATATCTCCTTTTTTAGAAAATAAATTTCTAAAAAATTCCTCTTACTGAAGCACGAAGTAAAGTTCTATTATTTCGTTAGCTACATCTAAAGAAATTATAATTTTTATTTTATTTTGAGATTATATCACAATTTGACCTAAATAAGCCTCTAGAAGTAAAAAAAACGATAAAATATTACTTAAAATAAGCTTTGTTTAATAAAATCTTCAGTATAATCAATGCCTAAATTTTAATACGAAAGGCTTAGCAATGGCTAAC
>CAZBPU010000001.1:31664-43291 GCA_964493845.1 uncultured Sulfurospirillum sp. | reverse complement strand
TAATTTTATCTATGTTTGAAGCATCTGCTGTTATGATTTTATTTTGTAAAAGTGAGTTTCCACAGTTTCCACAGTTGGCTTTTTTGTATGTATCTTTTTTTGGCACATTATTTATTTGTAAACAGTTTGGACATATAATTTTCATTTTACTTCTCCTGTAAAGTTATTATATAAAAAATTTCTTAAATTATCAATATTTTTTGTTATTTATGAGTTATTTGTGAAGAGTATACTTTTGGAAAATAAGGAGTCAAATATGAATAAATTACTTAAAGTAATTGCAATTGGTCTGTTTGGTATAAGTTACCTTTATGCGGGAAGTGCACCAAAAGAGTATCCAAAGGGTCCTGTTGGAGAGATGGTTAAACTAGGTGAGGATATAGCACTACATACTGATACACATCCTCTTACAAAAGATTTTGTTGGCAATAAATTAAATTGTGCGAGTTGTCACTTAAAAGGAGATGATGGTAAACCTGGAACAGCTGATGGCCTTACATCTTGGCTTGATACTGGTACAGCATTTCCTGCTTGGTCAAAAAGAGAAAAGTCAGTTCAAACTTTGCAAGATAGATCAAATAACTGTTTTATGAGAAGTATGAATGGAAAGAGATTGATAGTAGATTCTAAAGCTTCTATAGCAATTGCTACATATATAAAGTGGCTTTCAGAAGGTAAACCAGTGTATATGGATAGAAAAGGTCCATGGGGTCCAACAAATATGAAGTTATGGCCAAAAGGTATAAAACATTTTAAACCTATACAGAAAAAAGCAACTCATGCTAACTACGTAAATGGTAAAAAAGTTTATACTACAAAATGTGCTATGTGTCATGGACAAAATGGTCAAGGTATGGGAGCATTTCCTCCACTTTGGGGTAAGAATACAAAAGGTGAGTGGTTATCTTATAATACAGGTGCTGGTATGAGTAAACTTGATAAAGGTGCTGCTTATATTAAACTTAAAATGCCTTTAGGTCAAGGTGGAAGCCTTAGTGATCAAGAAGCTGCTGATGTTATGATTTTTGTTAATGCTCAGGAGAGAGCAGATTTTGATTTAGCTAAAGCTTTATTACCTAAAGAAGAGATGGGTTACTATAATTCAAATGTTTTAAAAGAGAAACATACAGTAAGAAGTAACTTTAAAGCCTTAGGTTTAGATATTGATGTTATAAGAGGCGATAAGAAAATAAAATAAATTTACAAAACCAAAGGGGATTTGATTCCTCTTTGGTATAATAACTTATGAAAAAAATATATTTCTTAGCCATAGTCGTTTTTTCTACTGTTTTACTTATCCTTTTTGTCTTTTACAATCGATATAGAGCGTATTATAAAGATGAAAAAATTGATTCTTATATTTCAAAAAATATAGATATTTTAAATGATAATCTTAGTTTTGAAAAGCAGTATGCTCTTTCTCTTTCACTTTTTATCTCACAAAATCAGACAATCAAAAAAGCTTTACATGTAAATAACCAAAAAATGGCACTAAAAGAGATAGACAAGTTTTTAAAAGACATAAAAAATTCAACTGGCATTGACAATATAGATATACAAGTTCATACAAAAGATTTAAGAGCATTTGCTAGAAACTGGGATAAGAGTGATTACTTTGGTTTAAAGCTCAATGGATTTAGAAAAGGGTTGGTTGAGGTAAAAAAATCTAAAAAATCTTTAGTCTCTATCGAGCTTGGAAAAAGGTTAAATATAAAAGCAATTTCTCCAATTTTAGATGAATACCATAACTTTATAGGCTCAATCGAGATAATAATGGATTTTAAAAATGTAGAAAAAAGGCTCAAAAAGTTTGATTTGAAGATGTTACCTCTGCTTGATGAAAAGTTTATAGATATCGCTGTTTATCTAAAAGACAATCAAAAGATAGGTAGATATTTTATAACTGAAAAAGAGTATTCAAATGAGTTGTATAAAAAACTAAAAGACAATATAAATATTTTTAAAAAAGACAAGTTTTACTATGAAGTTGATGGTAAGATTATCATATTTGTTCCTATGTTAAGTGTAGGGATTCAAGATGTTGGTTTTATAGTACTTTGTATGGATGCCAAACAAAATAAGATTTATACTTATCCTAGAGTCGATATAGAACGAGAAAACAGTAACTATAAATTTAATCAAAAAAGTAGAAAAGTGGTAATAAAATGAAAATTTTGCTTTTAGAAGATGATTACCTTTATAAAGTGACTATCCAAGATTTTTTAGAGGTTAATGGTTATGAAGTAGATGATTATGATGATGGTATAGAGGCACTTGATGCTATATACTCAAACACTTATTCGCTTCTACTTTTAGATATAAGAGTTCCGAGTATGGACGGTTATGAGATACTAAAAGATATAAGAGCAAATGCCATACAAACACCAGCGATAATGCTGACTTCTTTAACTGATATTCAAAATCTAAGTCTTGGTTATGAGCTTGGTTGTAGTGATTATCTTCGTAAACCTTTTGAGCTTAAGGAGTTAAAATACAGAATAGATTACATCATAAAAACTCATAATTTTAAAAGTAGTGAAGATTTGATAAAAATAGATGGATTGTATAGTTTTGAAACAAAGAGTAAAACACTTTTTAAATCAGAAAAAAGTGTGGATTTGGGTCACTATGGAGCTGAATTGGTCTCATATCTTGTACAAAATAGAGGTCGTTATATCTCTTTGGATACTTTACAAAATGTTGTTTGGGAAGCTAAAGATATCAGTTATGCTGATATCAGAATGTGTGTTAAAAGAGTTCGTGAAAAGTGCGATAAGGATTTTATAAAAAATAAAAAATTAGTTGGATATAAAATTGGTTAAAAAAAACTTTATTGGAATCAAATATATTTTAGCACAAGCAGCGATTTTGATTTTGATTGCTTCTATTCCTCTTTATTTTTATATAGAAAGCGAACTTGAAAATAGTGATTTTAAAGATAGTGCTGAGTTGCAACTGTACGCAAAAAAAGTAGCAAATAAAATTTATAAGTTTTCTAATTCAAATGATAAAGAGTTTTACTTCCCCCGCTCAAATATCTTTAAAAGTGCTATTTATGATCAAAATGATGATGTAATTTTTTCTTTGTTTAAAAACAATACAGTAGTACCAAATAAACACTCTTTTGTTTTAAATGGGCAAAAATTTCTAGAAGTGAGGGTAAAAGAAAATGTGTTTGGTGCTTCTACACTTATAGTTTCAAAAAAAATCACCCATGCTAAAATGGTTCAAAATGTATTGGCTATTTTGATTGTTATCACTTTTTTAGTTCTTTTAGCAAGTTTTTTTATCATAAAACAGAGTTTAGAACCATACAAAAAAATTAATCAATACTTAGAAAATTTCATAAAAGATGCCATGCATGAGCTCAAAACCCCTATAGGAGTAATTTTGCTCAATCTTGATGGGCTGGATAGTATATACGAAAATAATAAGATGATAAAAAGAGCAAAGTCAGCTTTGAAAAATATGATAGTTGTTTATGAAGATTTGGAGTTTTTTGTAAGAGAAAACAGAGCAGAACATCCAAAAGAGTCTATAAACATATCGAACTTTATAAAAGAGAGAGTAGAGTTTTTTATGGATTTGTTAAACTCAAAAGAGATAAAAGTCATACAAAATATAGAAGACGATTTACATGTAAACTTTTCAAAACTTGAACTTTCAAGAATTATAGATAACACTATCTCAAACGCTATCAAATACTCAAAAAACAAAACAAAGATAGAGATAACCTTAAAAAAAGAGGAAGAAAATATAATTCTAAAAATCAAAGATGAAGGTAAAGGTATAAAAGATACAAAAAAGATTTTTGACAGGTACTATCGTGGAGATAAGATAAGCGGTGGATTTGGTATAGGTCTTAGTATTGTAAAAAAAATATGTGAGCAAAATGAAGTTTTAACAATAGTTAAATCCGAATTAAATAGAGGCTCTACTTTTGAATTTGAATTTAAAAAAGGTTTTTAAAATGCATGGTTATAATGCTTTGGATATATTGTCTGATAAAAAAGTGCTTTATACAGAAGATGAAGAAGGAATCCGTCAAAATGTAGCCGAGATACTGGGTCTATTTTTTAAAAAAGTGGTAGATGTAGGTGATGGAGTTGAAGCTCTTGAAGAGATGATGTTAAGTAATTATGATGTTTTGATATTTGACATCTGTTTGCCAAATATGGATGGATTAGAAGCAATTAAAAATATAAGGATAAAAAATAAAAAAATTCCTATTATTATCTTATCTGCCCATACCGAGCAGGAGTATCTCTGGAGAGCAGTTGAACTGAAAATAACAAAGTATCTCACCAAGCCATTTGATAAAACTTCACTTATAGATACACTAAAAGAGGTTGCTTTAGAGCTAGTTGACAATAATTTTGAGGTAAAAATAAAAGAGAGATGTATTTACAATCCCTGTACAAAATCAGTAGTATATGAAGATAAAGATATTCAACTATCAAAAAGCGAAAGCAGATTGTTGGAGTTTTTTATAAAAAGAGAAAATCAAACTGTGACATTTGAACAAATATACGACTATATTTGGGAGTTTGAACAGCCTAGTAAAGAAGCAATAAAATCTCTCATAAAAGAGCTAAGAAAAAAAGTGGCAAAAGAATGTATAAAGAGTGTATATGGCATAGGATATAAGTTTGAAATACAATAAAAAGTTTTTTTCTGTTAAAGCGAAAACAATTATTTTAGTTTTAGCGATATATTTTATACTATCTCTAGTCTTCTTTTTTATTAGGTATTTAGATATTAAAGAATTTGCTTTGGCAGACCAAAAATCACAACTTCAAAGAGTAGAATTGGTTTACAATGAGACTTTTAAGAGGATAAGTAAATTTTATATAACAAGAGGCTACGCCAATATAAACTCTTATGGTATAAAAGAGGCTTTTGCACAAAATGACAGCAACTCTTTACATGCACTAAGCCTCCCTAGATGGAATGTTATTAAAAAAGAGAATACTTTTATAAAATCATTCTGTTTTTATGATAAAAATGGAAAAATTCTTACATTTTTTGGAGAAAAACCAGAATCTAGATTACTATTTGTTAACCAACATCAAAAAGGTTATGCAGGATTTTGGTATGATGCAAAATCTTTTAATTTTCATGCGGTTTCAGAAGCAAGAGATGCTAACTCAAATATCGTAGGGTATATAGAGTTTATTATAAATCCAAAATTCTTTTTGTCTGAAATTAGAAAATTGACAAATATCTATACATATATAATATACACAAAAAAAGATGAAAAAAAGATCACTTTTAAGTTAAAAAAAAATATAGTATTTGATGATATTGTACAAAACAAAAAGATAGATGAAGCTCAAATTATTCACATCAAAAACAAAATTTATATGCCATATATCATTCAAGAAAAAGGTATTGCTAAAGATAATAACTTTAAAATACTCTTTTTACAAAATATATCCCACTGGAAAAACATACTAGATAAGTCAATTTTACAAAATTTGATACTACTTATAGTTTTGATGCTAGCAACATCTGTACTGATTAATTATGGATTTAATATCATATTAAAAGAGTTAGATGAATCCAATAGAAAGCTGAAAAAAAGTCAAGACGATTTAAAAGAGATAAATGAAAATTTACAAATAGAGATAGATAAAGAAATCAAACTAAAGCTTAAAAAAGAGAGAGAAGCAAATGAAAAAGAGAGAATTTTGGCTCACCAAAGCAAACTTGCAAGCATGGGTGAAATGATAGGAAATATAGCTCACCAATGGAGACAGCCATTGACTGAACTTTCATCTATTCTTATCAATTTGGAGCTATTTTATGAGATGGGCAAATTGACTAAAGAAAAATTCCATACAAAAGTAGAAGAAGCTAGCAAACAGATAGTTTTTATGTCAAAAACTATAGATGATTTTAGAAACTTCTTTATTTCAAGCAAGAAAAAAGAGAAACATAATATATCAAACATTATAAATAATGTACATAACCTTATATTTTCATCATTAAAAAATAACAATATAGAATTAGTTCTACACATAGAAGAGGATTTTGAAGTCTTTGTATTTCCAAACGAAATTGCACAGGCTATTTTAAATATCCTAAGTAATGCCAAAGATGTTTTACTAGAAAGAGATGTGCATAATGCTCATATTGAACTAAACGTATTTACCAAAGATTCCAAAAATATCATCACAATATCTGATAATGCAGGCGGTATAAAAATAACTCCTATTGATAAAATTTTCGAGCCTTATTTTAGCACAAAACATGCAAAAAGTGGTACAGGCATAGGGCTTTATATGACAAAAAGCATAATAGAACAAAACAATAATGCAAAGATTGAGGTAATAAACTATGAAAAAGGAGCACTATTTACTATAATCTTTTAAAGATTGTATATTTCCCCCTACTTTCCCCCTTTCTCTTGATACAGTTCTTCAAATGATTTACTAAAGGAGTAAATATGTCTGAAGAGAACTCAAGAAGAAACTTCTTGCGACAAGGTCTTTCATCAACAATGTTTGCGATGCTAGCAAGCTCTCAAGCAAATGCTTTTTCAATGAAAAATCCTGGAAGAGATGCAGAAGATTTTAGGTATATAGGGCAAAAAGGGAAACATTATGCGATGGTTATTGACCTAAGGCAATGTGTAGGGTGTCAAGCATGTACAGCATCATGTATTGTTGAAAACAATGTTCCTATTGGGCAATATAGAACATTTGTTACTGAAGCAGAACTTGGAGAATTTCCCGATGTAAAAAAAGGTTTTTTACCTCAATTATGTAATCATTGTGATGAACCAGCTTGTGTGCCAGTTTGTCCTACAGGAGCAACTTTTAAAAGAAAAGATGGGATTGTAGTAGTTGACAATGAAGTTTGTTGGGGCTGTGGATATTGTATAAGTGCATGTCCTTATGATAAAAGGTACTTTAATAAAAAGACTAAAACTGCTGATAAATGTACTTTTTGTGCTCATAGGGTTGATAATGGTCTCTTACCTGCATGTGTTGAAACTTGTGTTGGTGGGGCTAGAATTTTTGGTGACTTGAATGATAAAAATTCAGATGTTTATACAGTTATCAATAGTTTACCTACTACTCATTTAAAACCACATGAAGGTACAAAACCACAAGTATTTTATATTGGTTTAGATTCAAGACTTACAGAAATATTAAATTCTACACAAAGTTTAGATGATTTAATTAAAGCACAAATAGGTATAGAAGAAGAGTGGAAAAAGGCAAAGCCGGAGGTAAATAATCATGGATAGTATACAGCATTTAACAACAATAATGTCTTCAGTAACAATAGAAAAACCATGGGGTATAGATATTCCAAATTATTTTTGGTTTACAGGTAGTTCAGCAGCAGCATTTATAATTTCTAGTTTCGCACATGTCTTTGGATGGGAAAAGTATAAGCCTATTGCTGGAATCTCTTTATTGTTAGCTTTGGTTTTGCTAGTAGCGGCGCCATTAAATCTTATAGATGATTTAAAGCAACCAGGTAGGATTTTAAACTTTTTTATGTATGGATGGGAAAATTTTCCAACATCTCCGATGAAGTGGGGTGTTTTATTGCTTTTAGCATATCCGATACTTATCTTTTTTGAGGCTCAAGCATTGTATCGTCCGTATTTTGTAAAAAAGGCTATGATAGGCAAAGGTCTGTCTAAAGTATTCAATAAATTTTTTACATTTGGAAATATGGATTTGAGCGAAGAAGCACTAAAAAAAGATCATAAAAAAGGTTTTATGCTTGGAGCAATTGGTATACCTTTAGCACTTGCTGTTCATGGATATACAGGCTATATTTTAGGAGCAGTTCATGCAAATGTTATGTGGCATACTCCTTTAATGCCAATTATCTTTTTAGCATCTGCTATGGTTTCAGGCACAGGTTTATTACTTATTTTGATACCCCTTTTCCAGAGATTTTTATCACCAATGAAAAGAGTAGATAACAACATGGTAGCCATTTTGGCAAAACTATTATCATGGTTTATTGTTGCTGATTTAGTTATGAGATTCTTTTGGTTAACCTTTTCATTAACATTTGCTAATGCCGAAAAATACTATTTATATGAATTCTTTACTAATCATTTTGCAGAAACCTTTTGGATTGATTATGTACTTTGCTTATTTATTCCACTTGTCATAGGCTTCACTAAATTAAGATATAAGCCATTTATCGTGTATGCCGGAGCAATATTAACAGCTATCGGTGTTTGGATATTTAGATGGAATACAGTTATTGGAGGGCAAACAATTCCTCGAACTACACCAGGGTTTTTGGACTATACACCTCCTATGTTTGGACAAGATAGCATAATAGCGATATTGTCAAATTGGGGGATTTTATTTGCTCTAATTTGTGCTGTATTGGTTATATTTCCATGGGATGATGAGATGAAAGATTGTTATGAAGGAGTTGAAAATGGAAAATAATAGAAGAAACTTTCTAATAGGTTCAGGAGCAGTTGTTGCAGCAGCATCAATTGGAGGGTATAAAGATACTTTAGGGGCTGTTGCAACACTATCTGATAAAGGTGAAAAAGCAAAAGATTCTATATATGGTAATTCTTTAATTCCAGAGGCAAAAATAGCTAATGATATTTATGATAAAAATAGTTCTTTTTCAATCATGAGCAATATGTGTAATGGCTGTACAACTCATTGTGGAGTTCGTGTAAGAATAGATAATGAAACAAATAAAGTTGTAAAAGTTACAGGAGATCCATACAATCCATTATCAACAGACCCTTGGCTTCCATATAATACACCATTAAAAGATAGCTATAAGATACTTGGTAAAGACTCAAAAGAGAACATAACTTTTCGTTCAACTGCATGTGCAAGAGGGAATACAGTATTTGATAAGATTGATGACCCTTTAAGAGTGACTAAGCCGCTTAAAAGAGTAGGTAAAAGAGGTGAGAATAAATGGGAAGAGATACCAATCGAGCAACTACTAGATGAGATTGTACAAGGAGGTAATCTTTTTGGCGAAGGCAATGTAGAAGGATTGAAATCTATCAGGGATATTAAAACTCCACTAGATCCAAAGGATCCATCTCTTGGACCAAAAGCAAATCAACTTTGTATGTTAGCAACTGGGGATGATGGTCGTAAAAAGTTTGCAATTCATCGTTTTGTAAAATCTTTTGGTACTGTAAATTATCAAGGACATACTTCTATATGTGGTTTATCTATGCGGTCAGGAGAAGCAGCATATTTAGGAGATTTTAAAAAATATCCACATTTAAAACCTGATTTTGAAAATTGTGATTACTTATTGACTTTTGGTACAGCTCCAGCACAAGCAGGAAATCCATTTAAAAGACAAGCCAAATTGTTATCAAAAGCAAGAACAAAAAAGAATTTAAAGTATGTTGTTGTTGCTCCAATGTTAACAAATGCTGATTCTATAGCTGTTGGAGATAAAAGCCAATGGATACCAGTTAAACCAGGTGGGGATTTGGCTTTTGTGATGGGTATGTTAAGAGTGATAATTGAAGAGAAATTATATAACCATGACTATTTATCTTTAGCTTCTAAAGAAGCACAGAAAGTGGCAAATGATGCATCTTTTACAAATGCTTCTCATTTAATAATTCAAGATGATAAAGATTTTGGAAATATCTTACAAGATAAAAAAGTGGCTTTGGTAATAGACTCTGAAGATGGGTTGCTTAAAGTTGCATCATTAGTAAAAAAAGCTGAACTTTTCGTAGATAAAAATGTTGAATTTAATGGAAAATCTTATCAAGTAAAAAGTTCTATGACCCTTTTAAGAGAGTCAGCAAATGAATTTAGTTTAGATACTTATTCTAAAAACAGTGGGATAAGTAAAGAAAAGATTATAAATACTGCAAGAGAATTTACATCTCATGGTAGAAAAGCTGCAATTGATTGTCATGGTGGTACTATGCACACAACAGGTTTTTACACAACTTATGCAATTATGATGCTAGGAGCTATGGTAGGTAATCTTAATTATCAAGGCGGAATGAGTGTTGGTGGTGGTGGGTATAAAGATATTAAAGGAAAAAAATATAATTTATTAGGATATAAGGGAAAAGTAAAAACAAAAGGTTATCGAATAGATAAAACTCGAAAATCTTATGAAGGAACCAAAGAGTTTAAAACAAAAGTTGCAAATGGACAAAATCCATATCCTGCTACAGATACTTGGTACCCATTTACAAATGCATTAGAAAGTGAAATTATCACAAATAGTGCAAAAGGCTACCCTTATAATTTAAAAGCAATTATAAGCTGGAATGCAAATATTTTGTATGGTCAAAGTGGAACAAGATTTATAAAAGATCTGCTTGCTGATCCAAAAAAATCAATTCCTTTGTTTATCTCTATTGATCCTTTTATTAATGAAACATCAAAATATGCTGATTATATTGTTCCTGATTCTGTTATTTATGAGACATGGGGAGCTGCAGGGGCTTGGGCTGGATATCAGACCAAAATAAATATGATGGCTTTTCCTGCTTTTAATCCTAAACAAGCAACTTTTAAAAATGGAGAACCTATTTGTATGGATAGTTTTGTAATTGAATTGGGTAAAAAATTAGGTTTACCTGGTTTTGGAAAAGGTGCTATAAAAGGGACCGATGGAAAGAAGTACAATTTAGATAGACCAAGCGACTACTATTTAAGAGCTTTTGAAAATATTGCGTTAGATGGTAAGCCAGTACCTAATATCAGTGATGAAGAATTGAAGTTTGCAAATTTAGAACCCTATGTAAACAAATTACAGGAGATATCTGGTGAAAATTGGAGAAAAGTAGCTTTTGCAATGGCTCGTGGCGGACGGTATGCTTCAAAAGAAAGTGGATATAAAGATGGGAAATTAACTCACCCTTATACGAAAAGTTGTATTCAAATATATAATCCCTTAGTAGGAAAAGCAAAACATGCGATGACTGGTGAAAGATTTAGTGGTGTGCCAAGATTTTATCCAGCTAGACTAAATGGTGGAGAACTCTTGGAAAAAGCATTTCCATTAACAAAATATCCATTATCCGCTTTTAGTTATAAATCAAATGTTTTATCTCAATGTGATGCTTCTAGCAATGGTATGCAAAATATAAAATTTACTACATATATCGATATCAATCCAAAAACTGCTGATGCACAAAATTTAAAACATGGAGACATGGTAAAAATATCTTCAGAAGGAGGAAATATTGAAGGTATGTTACGATTTAGAAATGGCGTAATGCCTGATACTTTAGCTATAGAACATGGACTAGGAAGAGACGCTGAGGGGGCTGAAACTGTAACTATAGGAACAGAGGTTTTGAAAGGGTTTGTACAGAGAAAAAGTGGAGTAAATATCAATAAATTAGGTATTTTAGATCCATCAAGAAAATTGGCTACACTAAGTGATTTTGTTATTGGCTCAAATGCTAGACAAGCAATTCCAGTAAATATAACAAAAATATCTTAAAAGGAGAAAAAATGAAAATAGGCAAAATTGGGCTTGGTTCGCTTTCTGTTGCTTTATTGGTAGCGAAGATTTAAATGCTTATGATTTTGTTGCAAAATATAATTTTAATGGTGATTTGAAAGGACTCAATGCAAAGTTTCATTATGAAAATGTAGATTTTGATTAAGGCGCTATTG
>CAZBPU010000001.1:0-31564 GCA_964493845.1 uncultured Sulfurospirillum sp. | reverse complement strand
AGAGTGATTTTGTGCATAAGGAAGATTTTATGTTACGGTTCAATACAATTAAAAATAAATTAGCAGTTTTATCTAGTAACGATACAAGAAGTGCAGAAGAGATATCAAGTGCTGCGAATGAGTTGTGCAGTATGACTATGGAGCTAACGCAGAGTATATCAATATATAAGACTTAAAGAGAATAATATGTTTTTAAAGTATTTTGTAATGCTGTTTTTTTTACCGATTTTATTATGTGCTTATGATATAAATATAGCAGTTCTTGCAAATCATGGTATAGCTGAGGGAGAACGAGATTGGACCCCAACTATAAAGTATCTAAATAAAAAACTTCCAGGGAGTAACTTTAAGTTATTGTTATTTTTGCCAAATCATTTTAGTGAAATGAAAAAAAAAGCTAAAGATGGTGAAGTAGATTTTTTGATATTACCTCCATCTATGCAAATTGATGTAGAACACTCAAGTATATTACTTACTCTAGTAAAACATACAAAAAATGGTGATATATCACAATTTGGTTCAGTTATTATATCAAAAAAAACATCAAATATAAATAGACTATCACAGATTGATAATACAAAATATATTGGGGCTGTTGCTCCAATGGGTTTTGCTGGATGGCTGATAGCCTATGATATGCTAACCAAAAATCGTATAAAATTTGATAAAAAGAAAGTGTTGTTTTTAGGAACTCAAGAAAAAGTTATAGAAGCAGTAGCATCAGGTAGGGTTGAAATAGGTGTTATTAGAACAGGGGTTCTAGAGAGACTTAAAAAAGAAAAGAAAATAGATATAAGTGATATAAAAGTTTTAAATAAAAAGAACTACAAGAATTTTCCGTTTGTTGTAAGTAGTAAACTCTATCCTGAGTGGGCATTTGCAAAAACAAAAAAAGCAGATGTAGAGATAAGCAGGGAGGTTGTTTTATCTTTACTAGAACTCTCTAAAGATAGCAATATTACTGCAAATGAAGGTTATAAATACTACTGGACCGTTCCTCATGATTATAAAGAGGTTAAAAATTTAATGAGGAGATTAGAAATCGGTCCTTATGAGAACTTAAATTCTATATTGATTAATGAATGGATAGAATCTCATAGATGGACTATTAGAGCTGTGTTAGCACTAGTTTTTCTTTTTCTTATTTCTGCTTTTATTCATGTTTTATATAACAGTAAAAAAATCAAATATCTTGCTTACCATGATAGGCTTACAGGACTATATAATAGTGGATATCTTGAAAAAACAATCAAGCCTTCTTTCCAATACTCTTTAATAATGCTAAATATAAATAATTTAAATTATATAAATATAGCATATAGCTTTCGAGTAGGTGATAAAATATTGACAAGTGTGGCAGATATTTTAAAAAACAATTTTGGTGCACATTCAGTGTATAGGATGAATTCAGATCAATTTGCTCTGTTATATACATCAAAAATTGATTTTGAAAAAATCATACAAGAGATAAGACATTTTTTTCATAAAGAAGTTATAAAATTTGATTCTATACAGTTTCATATTAGTCACTCTTATGGAGCGGCATATGGTAATGAAAAACTAGTTTTAAATTGCATTCTTGCACTTAGACAGGCAAAAATAAGAGGTAAAGATAAATATCATGTATTTAATGAAAAGAGTGATTGTGAAGATTATGAAAAAACAAAATATTTCATAGCCTCACATAATCAGCTTTTTAATGCGCTAAAAGAGAGTAGAATTGTTCCTTTTTTTCAAGGTATTCGAGATAATCAAACAGAAAAAACAACAAAATTTGAGGCACTCGCTCGTATGGAAGTTGATAGCAAAATTCTTTCCCCATTTCATTTTTTAGAAGCTGCAAAGCTTGCTGGAGTTTTGCCTAGTATAACAAAAATAATGATAGATAAAACTTTTAAGTTAATGACAGATAACGATTATACGGTCTCTATTAATATTACAGAAGAAGATTTAAATAAAAACTATTTATTGGATTATTTAAATAAAAAATCATTGGAATATAGTGTAAAATCTTCTAGAATTATTTTAGAAATTCTTGAAGGTGTGAGCAATATGGGACAGAAAAACAATGTAGCACAGCTTCAAAAACTAAAAAATAGTGGTTATAAGTTGGCTATTGATGATTTTGGAGCAGAGTATTCTAATTTTGAGAGAACTTTGGATTTAAATATAGATTTTGTAAAAATAGATGCTAAATATATAAAAGACATAGATACAAATGAAAAAAGTTATAATATAGTGAGCAGCATAGTCTTTTTTGCTAAAAAAAGTGGTATAAAATGTGTAGCAGAGTTTGTACATAATAGAAGTGTACAAATAGTAATCGAGAAGTTAGGTATAGAGTTTTCACAAGGATATTACTTCAGTGAACCTTCTAAAAAATTTTTATAGTCTAGGAGAAGTGGTATGAAAATCATAAATATATTGATATTTTTTATGCCTTTATATATTTATGCTCAAACAATTACTATTGCCGTTGATGCAGTAGATGGAAGCAAAAAAGCTACGGAAGAGTGGACGCCAACAATAGACTTTTTAAATAAAAAATTACCACAATATAACTTTAAATTGTATCCTTTTATCTTCACAGAATTTACTCTAATGCAAAAAAAAATAGAAAAAGGTGATATAGATTTTATTATCTCTACACCTGGAAAATACATCAATTTAGAAGTAAATCAAGGAGTATCTAAAATTTTAACTCTAGGTGATAAAAACGGAGTTGCTAGATTTGGTGCGGTGATATTTACGCATAAAGATTCTGTTATTAAAAAAATATCTTATATAAATCATAAAACAAAAATAGTTGCAATTCCACCTGCAAAATTTGGAGGTTGGATGGTAGCGTTTGATGAGCTTATAACTAAAGGGATAGATATAGATGAAGAAAATGTTAAGTATGTAGATAATCAAGAAGATGTTATACAAAAGGTTAAAAATCATAAATTTGATATAGGAATCATAAGAACTGGTGTTTTTGAAAAGTTGCAAAAAGAAAATCCACTAATATTAAAAGATATATTGATAATAAATAGACAAAAATATAAATTGTTTCCATACATAGTTAGTACACAGTTATATCCTGCATGGGCACTAGCAAAAACAAAAAGTTTAAGTGATAAAATATCTAGAGAAGTAGCTCATGAATTATTGATGCATTCTTTGATAAGCAATGATGATAATAAAAACTATCAGGGTATTCACAGTTATTGGACTACTCCTTATAGTTATCAAAGTATTAGAGAACTTATGGAAAGGCTAGAAAAAGGACCATATGAGAATCAAAGTTTTAATATTATTAAAAAACTTGCAAAAAGGCATCATGAGTCTTTTTATCTCATAGCAATAGTATTTATACTGATATTTATTTTTTTGATTTATGCAAAATTTACTACAATAAAACTCAAGAAAAAAGATAAAGAGAATAAATTACTTTTAAAAAAAATAAAAAACATAGCATACAATGATGTTTTAACAAATATTCCAAATAGATTAAGTATTATGGAAGAATTTAATAAAATGTTAACTATTGCTCAAAGAAATCATCTTCGTTTAGGTGTTATGTTTTTTGACTTAGACGGTTTCAAAACAATAAATGATATATTGGGACATAAAACTGGCGATAGAGTTTTACAAGATGTTGCAAGTATATTAAAATCTCTACTTAGAAAAGATGATTTATATGGTAGATTAGGAGGAGATGAGTTTGTTATTGTTACTCTTGGAATGAAAAATAAAGAGAGTTTAGAAAAAATATGTACTAAACTTTTAGATAAAATAGACTCAATCTTTTTGCCTTCTAAGATAAAAGAAAATTTTGGAGTTAGCATAGGGGTTATTAGTATTGTTCCAAATAAAGATACTTTAATAGAGCCATTACTTCATGATGCAGATGAAATTATGTATGAAGTTAAACAAGAAGGTAAAAATGGTTTTATTATTAAATATATTTAATATAAAAGGAAAAGTATAGTTAAGAATAATATTTTTATCAATGTAAAATCAACACCAAATGCAGGAACAATATTTATTTTTTCGTTTAAAAATCTAATGTATAATAATAGTCTATAATTTTATTTTATTTTATTATATTGTATAATAATCTAAGGTTATTGAGTAAAGATTTATATGTGGTGGATTATGAAAAAAAATAAATTGTTTAATCTCTCTATTTTAGATGATGTCTATTATAAAGTGGATAATGATGGTAAAATTTTAGAAGTCTCTCCTTCTATAAAAAGAGTATTAGGCTACGATGAAAATGAAGTTATAGGTTTAGATATAAAGTCATTATATATTAATTTTAATGAGAGAGATGAAAATTTAAAAAATAGAGATAAAGCAAGTACAAGTTTTTCTTTTGAAAGTTTTATGAGGCATAAAGATGGAAAACATGTTCTTATGTCCGCTAATTCTCATTTTATTAAAGATAATAGTGGTAATATAGTCGGTATTGAAGGTATTGCAAGGGATATAACTCTTAAAAATGAACTGCACGATAAATTAATTCAAAATAAACAAAAATATAAAGTTATTTTTGAAAACTCTCCAAGTGGAATTATATATTTTAATACAAAAGGAATCATAATAGAGGCAAATCAATCAGCTTTATCTATTTTTGGAGTATCAAGAGATAAGTTTATTGGTTTTGATTTAATGTTTAGTTTAAAAGATAAAAAACTTATAAAAGTTATAAAACAGAGTTTAAGTAGTGGTCAAGCATATTATAAAGATATATATTTTTCTCTCTTTAGTCAAAAGGACATATATCTAGAAATATTTTTTAGAGCTATTAGAGATGAAAAAGATAAAATCAAATTTATTGTTGCATCTTTAGATGATAAAAGTAGTGAGTATAAAGCTATAAAAAATCTTGAAAAGTCAAAAGAAGAGTGGAAATCCATTATAGACAATATGTTAAATATCTTTGTTCAAACTAATAAAGATGGCATAATACAAAAGGCTTCTCCTTCAGTTAAAGAGTTGATAGGATATGAAGTTGATGAGTTGATAGGCAAAAACATTATATTGTTATGGAAAGATACTAAAGAGAGAGTCGGTTATAGAGAAGAGTATCTAAAGAATTTGAAACCAATTAAAAATAAAGAAGCATATATAAAAGCTAAAGATGGTAAAACAATTCTTATCAATGCAAATATAGCACCTAGATTTGATGACGATAAAAATTATATAGGAAGTGACAATTTTATAGAAGATATTACAGAGTTTAAAAAATCTGAAGATAAGATAAAGTATATAGCTACTCATGACAATTTAACATCTTTACCAAATCGTTTTATGTTATCAAATATATTAGAACACACTATAGATATAGCTAAAAGAACAAAAAATAGTATAGCAGTACTTTTTTTAGATTTAGATGACTTTAAAAATATAAATGATAATTTTGGTCATTATGAAGGTGATAAAGTTTTAATTGAAGTAGCAAAAAGACTTAAAAAAATGCTATGCAAAGATGATTTTATATGTAGATTTGGAGGTGATGAGTTTGTTATCTTGTTGGAGCATATAAAATGTAATAAAGATGTAGCAGATATCGTTAAAAAATTAAATAAAATCTTTCTTAAAGTATTTAAAACACAAATATATACTCATCATTTAAGTTGTAGTATTGGTATAGCACTATATCCTGATGATGCTTTAAGTCCTGAACAATTATTAAAATTTGCTGATACAGCTATGTATGATGCGAAAAAAAGAGGTAAAAATAGATACTCTTTTTATTTAAAAGAGTTGGGTAAGCAAATAGAAAAAGAGTTACATATAGAGAGACTTTTAAGAGATGCTATAAAAAATGATGAACTAGAACTATTTTATCAACCACAAATTTTATTACAAAATGAAAAAATAGTTGGATTAGAAGCACTACTTAGATGGAATAATCCTGAGCTTGGTTTTGTTGGACCAAATAGTTTTATTCCTATAGCTGAAAAAACACATATGATAGTTGAAATTGGGAACTGGGTATTACATAGTGCTTGTAAGCAAACTAAAAAATGGCATGATTTAGGATTGTATAAAGGAGATGTTTCTGTTAATATTTCTGGTATACAGTTAAATACAGATAATTTAGTTTCAGCTTTGCAAAGTAGTTTAAAGTATAGTGGTTTAGATCCTATATTTTTAGATTTAGAAATAACAGAATCTGTATTAATGGATAATTCAAAGAACTGGATAACTTTACTTGATAAAATTAAAGATATGGGTATAGATATATCTATTGATGATTTTGGAACGGGATACTCTTCGTTGTCACATTTAAAACAATTTCCAGCAGATGAATTAAAAATTGATAAGTCATTTATAGATGATATTCCTCATAAAAAAGATGCTTGTATAATTGTCAAAACTATTATATCTTTGGCAAAAAATTTAGGATATAAAAGTGTTGCAGAGGGGGTAGAAACTTTAGAACAAAAAGAGTATTTAAAGGAACAAGGGTGTGATATAGTACAAGGATTTTATTATAGTAAACCACTTAGTGTAGTAGATTTAGAAGAGTGCTTTTTAAATCAAAATTTAAATAAAAAAGGAATTTTATGTTAAAAATAGGCGATAAAGCTCCAGAGTTTAGTTTACCAAATCAAGATGAAGTTGAAATAAGTCTTAGAGATTTAGAAGGGAAATGGGTAGTTTTATACTTTTATCCAAAAGATAATACGCCAGGATGTACAACAGAAGCTTGTGAATTTACCGAGGCACTTCCAAATTTTGATAATCTTAATGCAGTTATACTGGGTATCAGTCCAGATAGCCCTAAAAAACATTCTAATTTTATAGAAAAAAAAGATTTACTCATTACATTGTTAGCAGATGAGAGTAAAGAGGTGTGTGAAAAATATGGAGTTTGGCAACTTAAAAAAATGTGTGGAAAAGAGTACATGGGTGTTGTTCGCTCAACTTTTCTTATCTCTCCAGAGGGAAAGATAGAGGCTATGTGGGAGAAAGTAAGAGTAAAAGGACACGTTGAAGCTGTTAAATCTAAACTTGCCGAAATTGTAAATTAATTTTTAAATAACATTACGATGAGGTTTTCTCATCGTAATGTGTTATATGTTTTATCAGATTGTAATCTCTAATTCACTTTCAATCCATCTATCTCTTTTAGCTTTTACAGATTTTGGAGCTAGGATATTCAACCTTTTTTTATCTATTTTGTATTTTTTAACTAACTCTGCTTTTATAGAGTTTGCTCTTTGAGTAGCTAGTTTTTCTAACTCTTTTTTCTCAATTTTTATATTGATTGTTATCTCTTTTTGCATTTTATTGTTAAATGGTATGATATCAATTTTTTCTTTAGGTTTTTTTGTTGACTTTTTAGTTTTGTTATCATCTTCTTTAATAATAAAGCTATCTCTTAACTTATCATATTGTGTATTTGAAAAGTTTTTAACATATATATCTTTTAAAGCAGAACCATATATATCACCTTGAGCATCTTTTTTCTTTTTTCTAAGTTTTTTATTGATGATGGTTTTAAATTTCTGCTTTTGAAGTTCATATTTATCAAAAATTTCATCATAACCGCCAGAAATACTTAGTTTTATTGATGGACGTTTGGAAAGAATTTTACTTAGGTTGTCTAGTTTTTCATTTTCTGTTATTATAACTTTTGTTGAACCTTTATCAAAATCAATAGCCTTTAAATCATCACCATTAACACCAAGCATAGAGCCTAAAAATCTAAATGGAGCGGTTACAATTCCAGTTATCATATTGCCTACGGCTCTCCATATAACTCCACCATAACTAAACTCAGGATTATTTAAATCACCACTTACGGGCATATTTATATCTATTTGGTCATTAGAGTCTTTTAGAAGAGCAATAGCTAGTTCTAGTGGTAGAGATGGAGCATCTGGACTATCTACCTTTTCTCCTAGTATTAGAGTATCAATATTGATTTTATTATCACCTATAAGTTTGGCTTGGTCTATAGAGTATTTTAAATCCATAGAGAGCTTACCACTCTTAATTTTATATCCTACAAATTTTCCAGAATATGGTGTCATAGAATTTAAGTCAATATTTTTAAACAGTAGAGTTAAATTAGCATTTTCTTTTATATTAAATGGAGAAAGCTTTCCTTCAATATCTGTATATCCATACTTATCGATTTTTCCTTTTAGGCTTAGGAGTGAAGGAGTGGTACTTTGAAAATCTAGTGTTGAAAACTCACCATTTAAATCATGAATGTGTGTTTTAAAAGGGAAAGGAAGAGAAAAATCACTAAAGTCCGATGTTCCATTGACGAGTTTGATAGGTCCTACTTTTATCTTAAGGCTATTTTCTTTCTCTTTATTACTTTTATCTACATTTGTTTTTTCTGTACTAGCTTTAAGCAGTCCAGAAAAGTTTGTAACCCCATTTTTTGATATATGAGCCCTTATATATGGCTTATCTAATATCAAGTCATGAATAACGAGTTTCATTGGATTATGGATATAGTTAATACCATTAATATCTAAGCTTTTCCATGATAAAAGTTTTTTCATATCATTAGTTTTAAATAGAAGATCGTCTATCGATATGTCACCTGAAACATTTAGTTTTAAATCATCTTTATAGCTAACACTTACTTTTGCTTTTGTGCTAACTTTAGCACTTTCTATAAGGAAATTGATATATGGTTTGACATAATTTACATAGTTTGTTGTATCAAACTCTTTTAGCTCTACAGTTGATTGTAATTTAAATGGTTTAATAAAAATATCACCATTAGATTTTAATAAAGCCTTTTTATTTATAGTTGCAATTACTGAGTAGTTTATTGGCTGTTTTTGATTTAAAGTTATATCTTTTAAATGTATAGATAATTTTGTTATATTACTTTGCACTGATTCTTTTTGCATAGCATCAATAAAATTAAAATTACCATTATTTATAAATATATCTTTTAGTAGTAAACTCCATTCATTTGGTTTATCTTTTTCTATTTTTTTATACTCTTTTTTCGCTTTTGATGAGAAAGCTTTTAGTAAAGTAAGTTCTTTGTTTTTATCTAAAGTAGTAGAAATATAAGGCTTATCTAACTCTATTTTTGTTACTTCAATAGACTTTTGTGGCCAGTTAAAGTTTACACCATTTATATTTAGATTTTTTAGACCAATTAGAGAGCTATTATTTTTTTTATTTATAAAGGATATATCAGAAAATGTTGCAGTTGCACTATCTATAGAAAATTTTAAGTTATTTGAGAGATCAACTTTATATGGAATATTTAAATCAATTTTACCTTTTTTCAGTGTAGCATCAAAATCAGAAAAAGCGTAGCTATAAAACTTTGGAAGTTTTAAGTTTTTTATATTTATCTCTCCATAAAGTTTCAAAGGATTTAATCTAACTCCACCTTCCCAAAATAGTTCCCCGTCTTTATTGATTTTTGTTATAAATCGGTGAGCATTAAGAGCATCTTTTTTGGTGCTTATATCGTGTGCTTTAAAATTGTATGGTCCAAAGTTTAGATTAAATTCTTTTTTATCTCTAGTATCTGTAAATTTAATATTTCCATCTGTTATAGTTAGTTTTTGAAGAGTTATGATAGGTAAACTAGTAGATGATGTTTCCTCCTTTTTAGGTGTTTCTTTTTTAGTTGGAGGAAGTATGTTCTCAAAATTGAGTTTGCCATCTTTTTCTATGTTTGCATATATCTTTGGGGAAACTATTTTGAACTCACTAAAGAGCAAAGTATTTTCTATTAAACCAAAAGGTATATAATTGACAAATATTTTTTTGAAACTAATAACAGGTTTTTTATTTAAATCTTTTAGTAAAATATCATTTATTTCTAGTTTAAAAGTATATGGATTGAACTTAGCTTTTCCTATTTCTACATGTAAACCCAGTCTATCTTTTAAAATTGGAGCAGTCTTATTTGTTAGAAACCAAGGTACAAATATAAAACCTAAAACAGTATAAAAAACTATAAAAAATGCAATCAAAAATTTAAAACTTTTAAGATACTTCATGCCCATCTCCAATTTAAGATATAATTCCCTAATGATAACATTTTAAGGATAAAATTTGCTTGTACACATCTGTTGTTCGGTTGATAGTCACTTTTTTTTACAAAAATTGAGAAAACTTTACCCGCAAAAAGAGTTGATTGGATTTTTTTATGATCCAAATATACATCCATATAGTGAGTACCAACTTAGGCTTTTAGATGTTCAAAGAAGTTGTGATAAACTTAAGATAAAGCTTATTGAGGGTGAGTATGATTATGAGGGTTGGTTAGAGGCTGTAGAAGGATTTGAGGATGAGCCTGAAAAAGGTAAGCGTTGTACTATCTGTTTTGATAATCGTTTAGAAACTACAGCAAAAAAGGCGATAAAACTAGGGATAAAAGAGATAACTACAACACTTCTTACAAGCCCTAAAAAATCTATTGAACAGTTACGAGCTAATGCTTTTGAGATTGAGAAAAAATACTCTGTACATGTAGCTACTCCAGATTTTAGAGTAGATGGTGGCACAACAGAACAGTTTGCACTAGCAAAACAAGATATGCTTTATCATCAAAATTATTGTGGATGCTTGTTCGCATTGGGTAAGCAACGAGAGCAACAAAATAGATTAAAAGATGAGCTTATGAGCCCTATAACAAAACAAATTTTACCTTCATCTATACAGGAGAGAATAGAGCTGTATGAAGAGATTATTAAGTGTGAAAACTCTAAACAGAAGTTTAGGTTAAAACGAGAGAAATTCTTAAATTATAGAGTGCTCAATGGTCTAGTAAAAGTGGCAAAAAAAGAGCCAATTCCTAGCTATTTTCTCTTTTATTCTACCTTAAGAAGAGATTTTACTAAAGGTAGATTGGACTTCATAGAAGATGGGATTGGGTATTTTAATCGAGAAGAAATTTTGATGATAGATATAAAAAAGTTAAATGAGATATTAAAAACTTCCTATATATCGGTAAAAGATTTAATGAAAAAACCTTTACATGTAGAGAGTGAAATAAGCTTGAGAAAAACTCTTACAAATACCATTTTTCAGACTCTAAATACGATTGTTATATTAGATAGTATAGCGTTAGAAAAATATGAGATTAAATTAATTTCAAAAACATATAGTGATATTAGAGAAGTTTTAGTAAAAATTGGATAAAATAGTAAAATTTTTATAAAAGGCTTTAATTTGACTAATATAGATGTTGTAGAAATTCAAAAGATTTTACCTCATAGATTTCCATTTTTATTAATTGATAGAATAACAGACCTTAAAGAGGGCGAGTCTATAGAGGGTTTTAAAAATGTAACTATTGGTGAGCATATTTTTCAAGGACACTTTCCTGACCATCCTATCTACCCTGGTGTTATGATAGTTGAAGGTATGGCACAAGCTGGTGGTGTATTGGCATTTAAAAGTGCATCAAAAGAAGACCAAGAGGCTGCAAAAGATAAAGTAGTCTATTTTATGAGTATAGATAAGTGTAAATTTAGAGCTCCTGTAACTCCAGGAGATAGATTGGTTTATAAGTTAGATGTTGTTAAACATAGAGGGAATATCTGGGTTTTAGGAGCTAAAGCATATGTTGATGAAAAATTGGTATGTGAAGCTGAATTAAAAGCTATGATAGTTGATAAGTAAAGAAGATAAATAATGGTAAATATCCATCCAAATGCAATCGTAGAAGAGGGCGCAACTCTATGTGATGATGTTAAAATTGGTGCTTTCACTTTTGTATCTAAAGATGCTGTTTTAAAAAATGGTGTTGAGATTATGCAAGGTGCACAAATTTACGGTAACACGCAAATAGAAGAGAATACAAAGATTTATCCTTATGCTGTAGTTGGTATGCCTCCACAAGATAGTGGCTATATGGAAGAAGATGATGTAAAAGTTGTTATTGGTAAAAATTGTAAAATTCGTGAATTTGTAACTATTAATGCAGGAACAAAGCATGGTGGAGGAGTTACTCGTATTGGGGATGATTGCTTTATTATGATTTATTGTCATATTGCACATGATTGCCAAGTCGGAGACAGTGTCATAATGGCAAATAATGCAACTTTAGCAGGTCATGCAGAGGTAGGAAGTTTTACGGTTATTGGTGGAATGACACCGATTCATCAGTTTGTTAAGATTGGTGAGGGTTGTATGATAGGTGGTGCTAGTGCTATTAGTCAAGATATTCCTCCATTTTGTTTGGCTGAAGGAAATCGTGCTGTTGTTAAAGGTTTAAATGCAATTGGGTTAAAAAGAAGATTTGAAAAAGATGATATACGTGCATTGCAAGGTGCATTTAGAAAGCTTTTTAGAAGTGAAAAAGCTATAAAAGATGTAGCAGATGAATTTTTAAAAAATGAAAAAAATGAGCAAGTATTGAAAATGTGTAGTTTTATAAAAGAGACTACGCGTGGTATACCCTACGAGAGGAAGAAGTAAATGGTAAATAAAGAGTGTAGTTTTTGTGGTTCACGTGAGAGTAGTGACACAAGACTGATAGCTGGAGAAGGTGTTTTTATATGTGAACATTGTGTAATCTCAGCGCATAAGATATTTTTTGGTGATGTAAAAGAGGATGATACAAAAGAGAGTCAAGACTCAATAGAGAGAGAATTACTTACTCCAAAACAGTTAAAAGAGATGTTAGATAAGTTTGTAATAGGACAAGATAGAGCAAAAAAAGTCTTTTCTGTGGGAGTTTATAATCACTATAAGAGAATTTTTAAGCAAGCAGTTGTTGAAGATGATACAGAGATATCAAAATCAAACATACTTCTTATAGGACCAACAGGAAGTGGTAAAACACTTATGGCTCAAACTATGGCTAAGTTTTTAGATGTTCCTATAGCAATAAGCGATGCAACAAGTCTTACAGAGGCTGGTTATGTTGGAGAAGATGTTGAAAATATATTGACAAGATTACTTCAAGCAGCTGATGGTGATGTAAAACGTGCTGAACAAGGTATAGTCTTTATAGATGAAGTAGACAAAGTAGCACGCATGAGTGAAAATCGTTCAATCACAAGAGATGTGAGTGGAGAAGGAGTTCAACAAGCACTTCTAAAAATAATTGAGGGAAGTGTAGTAAATATACCACCAAAAGGTGGAAGAAAACATCCTAATCAAGAGTTTTTACAGATAGATACTTCAAATATACTTTTTGTTTGTGGTGGGGCATTTGATGGACTTGAAGACATAATAAAAAGAAGAATAGGAAACAATGTTTTAGGATTTGACCAAGAAAAAAGAGCAAAAAGTGATGATGTAAAACTTTTTGAGCAGATTGAACCTGATGACTTAGTTCATTATGGTTTGATTCCTGAACTCATCGGACGTCTTCATGTTACTGCAACTCTTGGTGAAATAACAGAAGATGAAATGGTGCAGATTTTAACTGAACCACAAAATGCTATCTTTAAACAGTATAAAAAACTTTTTGCAATAGATAATGTAGAATTAAACTTTGAAGAAGAGGCATTAAGAGAAGTAGCTATATTGGCAATAAAAAGAAAAACAGGCGCAAGAGGCTTGAGAAGTATTATGGAAGAGATTATGACTGATATCATGTATGAACTTCCAGAACTTGATGGCTATGAAGTTTTAATAACAAAAGATGTAGTGGTAAATGGTGAAAAACCACTGTATATTAAAAAAAATAAGAAGAGTGCATAATGATTTTAGATAATTTAATTGGTTTTTTCTCAAATGATATGAGTATAGATCTAGGAACAGCAAATACTTTAGTATTGCTAAAAGGTAAAGGTATCATTATAAATGAGCCTTCAGTTGTTGCTGTTCAGCGCGATAAATATGGTAGACAAAAGATTTTGGCTGTAGGTAAAGAGGCTAAAAATATGGTTGGTAAAACACCAGGAAACATAGAAGCTATTCGTCCTATGAGAGATGGGGTGATTGCTGATTTTGATATGACTGAAAAAATGATACGTTACTTCATTGAAACTGCACATAAAAGAAAGAGTTTTTTAAGACCTCGTATTATTATTTGTGTTCCTTATGGACTTACTCAAGTAGAGAGAAAAGCAGTACGTGAGTCGGCTATGAGTGCAGGAGCAAGAGAGGTATTTTTGATTGAAGAGCCTATGGCTGCAGCAATTGGAGCGGGACTTCCTATACGTGATCCAAAAGGTAGTTTGGTTGTTGATATTGGTGGTGGTACTACTGAGATTGGTGTAGTTTCATTAGGAGGTTTAGTTATTTCTAAATCAATTAGAACTGCTGGTGATAAGATTGATATTGCTATTGTTGAGTATGTTAAGAGAAAATATAACTTACTTATTGGTGAGAGAACTGGTGAAGAGATTAAGATAGAGATTGGAACAGCTGTTCCACAAGAAGAGCCACTTAGTATGATGGTAAAAGGGCGTGATCAAGTAAGTGGATTGCTTAGTAGAATTGAGCTTACAAGTGAAGATGTAAGAGATGCTACAAAAGAGCCTCTAAGAGAAATAGCAGATGCACTAAAAGATGTTCTTGAAGTTATGCCTCCAGATCTTGCTGGAGATATCGTTGAAAATGGAGTTGTTCTTACTGGTGGTGGAGCTTTGATTCGTGGAATTGATAAGTATCTTGCTGATATTGTTAAGCTTCCAATTTTTGTTGCAGATGAGCCACTTTTGGCAGTTGCAAAGGGAACGGGAAAAGCACTTGAAGAGATAGGATTATTACAACAATTAGCAAATGAATAAATTTAAATTTATTTTTTTTATCATACTACTTGTTTTAATATCATTAAGATATGGAGGTGATATTAGAGGTTATTTTGCAAAAAATACCAATAGTGTTATCTCGATATACCTTAATATAAAAACAACTATAAAAGATAGCATAAGTGAGCATTTTGCACAACAAAAAGAGATAAAAAATCTTCGTGAAAAAAATATAAATTTAGAAAATTCAGCGGAAGTTTTAACAGCTTTTGCTACAAAGTTAAATGATATGTTAAAGTTAAATAAGATTGAAGAGTATGCTCCAAAAGTAAAGTTGGTACGTTCAATTTCTTATGCAAATTTAAATGATTATTATAAAGTATGGATTGATTATAAAGATTTTAACTCTTCTAGGATATATGGACTTTTAGATAAAGGTAGTAGTGCAGGGATTGTAGTAGAAAAAGATGGAAACCCTATGGCTCTTTTATTAGGGGACCCAAAATCTATATTTTCTGTTTTTATTGGAGATAGTAAAATTCCAGGTGTTGTTATGGGTAAGAAAAAAGAGGTACAGGTAAAGTATATACCTCTATGGATGAACCCAAAAATAGGAGATGAAGTTGTGACAAGTGGACTTGATGGTATTTTCTTTGGAGGAGTAGGAGTAGGAGTAGTTACAAAAGTTATAAAAGAAGAGTTATCTAAAACAGCAGTTATAAAACCATATAGTAGAGTAAGTGTACCATCGTATTATCATATTATTGAGAAGAATTGAATTCAGAACCAAACAATGGAATTGAATTGAATTTTACATAGGGAATAAAGATGCCAAAAAGAGAAGATATAAAAACCATTTTATTGATAGGTTCAGGTCCTATCATCATAGGACAAGCATGTGAGTTTGACTACTCTGGAACGCAAAGCGTCAAAACTCTTAAAGAGTTAGGTTATAAAGTTGTATTGGTAAATTCAAATCCAGCTACTATTATGACAGACCCTGAGTTTGCAGATAGAACCTACATAGAACCAATTAATGAAGAAATTATTGCTAAGATTATAAAAAAAGAGAATGTTGATGCAGTATTGCCAACTATGGGCGGACAAACTGCACTTAATGTTGCTATGAGTATGCATGAAAAAGGAATGCTTGAAGGTATAGAATTTCTTGGAGCAAATCCAGAAGCAATTAAAAAAGGTGAAGATAGACAAGCTTTTAAAGAGGCTATGATAAAAATTGGTATGGATTTACCTATAAGTAGATATGCCTATAATCTAGAAGAGGCTTTAAAAGCAGCAGATGAGATAGGCTTTCCTCTTATAATTCGTGCTTCATATACTCTTGCTGGTGGTGGTAGTGGTGTTGCTTATAATATCGATGAGTTTAAAGAATTAGCAGCTACTGGGCTTGAAATAAGTCCTATTACTGAAATCCTTATAGAAGAGTCATTACTTGGTTGGAAAGAGTATGAGATGGAGGTTATACGTGATAGTGCGAATAACTGTATTATTGTATGTTCTATTGAAAACTTTGATCCTATGGGTGTACATACAGGAGATAGTATAACTATTGCTCCTGCTTTGACTCTTACAGATAAAGAGTACCAAAAAATGAGAAATGCCTCTTTTGCAATTTTACGTGAGATAGGTGTAGATACTGGTGGTAGTAATGTTCAGTTTTCAGTTTGTCCAAAGACAGGACGTATGACTGTAATTGAGATGAATCCACGTGTTAGTCGCTCTTCTGCACTTGCAAGTAAAGCAACTGGTTATCCTATAGCAAAAGTAGCAACTCTTCTTGCAGTTGGTTTTACTCTTGATGAGATTACAAATGATATAACTGGAACAGCGGCATCTTTTGAACCAGTTATTGATTATATTGTTACAAAAATTCCTCGTTTTACATTTGAAAAATTTCCAATGGCAGATAGCACACTTACAACTAGCATGAAGAGTGTTGGAGAAGTTATGGCAATAGGAAGAACTTTTAAAGAGTCTTTTCAAAAAGCTCTTTGTTCTTTAGAAACGGGGCTTAGTGGATTTGATGAGATTAGATATGATGATGAAAAATTAAAACAAGAGATTCGACGTCCAAATGAAGTGAGAATGCTTTGTGTTATGGAAGCAATGGGTCGTGGTATGAGTGTAGATGAGCTTTATGAACTAAGCAAGATAGATAAGTGGTATTTAAATCAGTTTAAAGAGATACTTGAGTTAGAGAAAAAATTAGATATGTTTGCTCTAAATGATGAAAAACTTTTAAGACGTGCAAAGAGTTATGGTTTTTCAGATAAAAAAATAGCTTGGCTTATCAATAAGTATGACAATCTTGAGCTTACACAAAATGATATCTATACAGCACGTGCAAAACTTGGTATTGAGTTAGAGTATAATGAAGTAGATACTTGTGCAGCTGAGTTTAAAGCACTTACTCCATATCTTTACTCTACTACAAATATAACTAAATTACCTAAACAAAAAGTAGAAAAAACTGACAAGAAAAAAGTTATGATTATTGGTGGTGGACCAAATAGAATTGGACAAGGAATTGAGTTTGATTACTGTTGTGTTCATGCCTCTTATGCACTTCGTGATTTAGGAGTTACTACTATCATGTATAACTGTAATCCTGAAACAGTTTCAACTGATTATGATACGAGCGATATTTTATACTTTGAGCCTATTGATTTTGAGCATGTTAGAAGTGTAGTTGAGAGAGAAAATCCAGATGGGATTATAGTTCACTTTGGTGGACAGACTCCTCTTAAAATTGCAAAAAGACTTACTGTAATTGGTGGGAAAATCATAGGAACTACCGCAAGAGTAATTGATGAAGCAGAAGATAGAGAGAAGTTCTCTAAGTTTTTAGTAGAAAATGATATAAAACAACCAAATAATGCAACAGCTTTTACTGAAAGTGAAGCGATAAAACATGCAAAAGAGATTGGTTATCCAGTTCTCGTTCGTCCAAGTTATGTTCTTGGAGGTCGTGCTATGAGAACAGTTTATAGTGAAGAGGAGTTAAGAAAGTACATGCAAGAGGCAGTTAATGTTTCTCATAACTCTCCTGTTTTACTTGACCAGTTCCTTGACCGTGCTATTGAGCTTGATGTAGATGCTGTTTGTGATGGGAAAGATGTATATATCGGTGGAGTTATGCAGCATATTGAAGAAGCTGGAATACATAGTGGAGATAGTGCTTGTTCACTTCCGACAGTTAGTTTAAGTGATAGAATGATAAAGATAGTAGAAGACCAAACTAGAAAAATAGCACTAAATCTTGGCGTTGTAGGTCTTATGAATATTCAATATGCTATTTATCAAGATGAATTATATATGATTGAGGTAAATCCAAGAGCTAGTAGAACTGTACCATTTGTCTCAAAAGCAACAGGGATTCCTTTAGCAAAAGTTGCAACTCGTGTTATGTATCAAGGGGATTTAAGAGAAGCATTAAAATTTTATGATAAGTATAATGTTGTTGAAGAAGTAGGAGATATACTTAAGCCAAAACTAAAAGGACATGTATCGGTAAAAGAGGCAGTTTTTCCATTTAGTAAGCTTGCAGGGGCAGATTTGATTTTGGGACCTGAGATGAAAAGTACAGGTGAAGTTATGGGTATAAGTGATTCATTTGCAACTTCTTTTGCAAAGTCTCAAATTGCTTCAAGCAATATGATTCCTGGGTCAGGAACAGTTTTCTTATCTTTGACAGATGAAGATAAAGCATATGCAAAAGATATAGGAGCTGGATTTGAAAAACTAGGTTTTAAAATCCTCGCAACTGGTGGAACTCATAACGCTTTAGTAATGGCTGGAGTGAATTCAGAATTTGTTCATAAGATAAGTGAAGGTAGACCAAATATAGAAGATAAACTAAAAAATGGTGATGTTGATTTGGTAATAAATACAAGTGATGAAAAATCAAGTAAAGATGATGCTAAAAAGATACGTCAATCTGTTCTTAGATTTAATATTCCATATTTTACAACTATTGCGGCAGCTCGTGCAGCAGCTGATTCTATAGAACATATTGAAGATGGAAGTGCATTAGAGCCAAAAGCACTTCAAGATTATTTAGAATAAAACTTATGAATCCACAGTTACTCTTTTTAGTTCAAACAGAGACAACTGTGGGTTTCCTCTCTCAAGATAGTGAAAAACTTGCAACTTCAAAACAAAGAAATAAAAAACAGCCATTTATTAGATGTGTAGATTCATTAAAAACATTACAGAACTTTACAAGAGTACCCAAAAAATTTAGAAACATGGTAAGACGTTCAAATAAAGCTACATTTATCTATTCAAATGGAGAAGCTTTACGAGTAGTTAATGATGAGGAGCATCTTAAATTTTTAAAAAAACTTAGATGGGCATACTCATCATCAGCCAATTTAACTAAAAAAACTTTTGATGAGAAGTATGCAAAGCAAAAAGCTGATATAATAGTAGAAGATAGCAGAGGTTTTTTTGAGAGTAAGCCATCAAAAATGATAAAGATAAATAGACAAAAAGCGAGGAAATTAAGATGATAAATAGAGTTTTTAGTTCTTTTGTTATGGGTTTTGTATTTGTCAGTATCTTAGATTTTCTCTATTTTATTGGTCTGAAAATTAACTATTTTGATTTGTACAAAATTGATGAGTATTTTAATATTTTTTTTGTTGATAACCAAAATTTTTATATATTGTTACCAATGGCTTTATTTGTTGGTTATTTATTGATGTATAGTCTTTTTTCAAAACTATTAATGAAAGTTTATATTATTGTGATTTTACTCTCTACTACAACACTATATGAGCCAATAGGAAAAGCTTTTGGTGAGTATGTTTTTATGGAACAAAATCAAAGATTTAAACTAGGTTCTACTACTTTTAGTGGAGATATTTTATATCAAGGTAGAGATTATATCTATATATATAGAAAAGAGTTAGCTAAAACTGTTAAATTAAAAAGAGATGAGATTAAGAATATAACAGTTTTTTAATTGCTAAAGAGGATAGAGCTAAACCAAAACTTCCAGTTACACCAACAAAGCTTCCAAGGTCTTTACAATTTGGCAGTTCACTTGAAAAAACTACATCAAATTTTTTATTAAAATGTACTTTTTTTAGTTCATTTCTGAATTTTTTGGCTAAACCATCGGTATGAGTTTTCCATATATCTACAATTTCTATTTTAGTTGGGTCTAGTTTTTTGGCTCCACCCATTGAGCTTATGAGTTTATGTGAACATTTTTGAGCGATTGCTACTTTAGCTGGCATATCATCGATAGCATCAATTACTAGGTCAAATGGTTTAAAGTCAAATTTTTCTACCCACTCAGGAGTTATTTTTAAATTATAACCTTCTATATTAGGGTAAAGTTCCTTCATCCTTTCTACTTTTATAGTCCCAATGGCTTCACTTCCTAATTGCCTATTTTGATTTGTTATTTCAAATTTATCAAAATCAACTATAGTTATATTTTGAATTCCTGTACGATAAAGTGAATCAAGACAAAATCCTCCAACTCCACCAACTCCTAAAAGAAGTATTTTTTTGCTTTGAAGTTTGTCAAAATCTTTATCAAAAAGGAGTCTAGTTCTTGCAAATCTATCACTCATCTATCCACTTCTTTAGATTTTCTATCTCTTCATATGCACTCATATCTAATTTTATAGGACTAATGGAGATAAAACCATCTTCAATAGCACTCAAATCACAAGTTTTATTTTTACTTGGTTGCCAATCAAGAACATGAGCTCCTATCCAATAAAACTCTTCACCTCTTGGATTTTTATGTAGATGAGCATCATTACCATAGCCTTTGTGCCCAGCATGTGTGATTTTAATACCTTTACATGTAGATTCTTCTATAGGAGGGATATTGATATTTAAAAACCTTCTTTCTTGAAGAGGAAATCTACCATCGAGAATTTTTTTTGCTATATCATGAGCACATTTCTTAGCAAGACCATATCCATATTTTTTGATAGATTTTGGACCATCACTATAGACTTGAGATATAGCAACTGCAGGAACACCCTGTAAAACAGCCTCCATAGCAGCACTAGCAGTACCACTATAGGTAATATCTTCACCCATATTAGAGCCATTATTAATGCCACTAACTACTAAGTCTGGAAATCCTCTATCTTTAAAAAGTGCATATAGTGAAAGATAGATACAATCACTAGGAGTTCCATCATCAAGTTTGTAAAAATTATGACTAAGCTCAACAAATTTTAAAGGGCGAGTTAGAGTCAAAGAGTGTCCACAAGCAGATTTTTCTGTAGTAGGAGCTACAACTACTACTTCACCTAGAGGTTTAAGTGCTTCAATAAGAGCTTTTAAACCTTCGCTATCAAAGCCATCGTCATTTGTTATTAATATTTTTTTCATTTTTTATCCATATATAATTATGGTTTAAATAGTATCAAAAATTAGATTAAGAGAAGATATTTTATACAGAAGCAACAATAACTACACAAATGTTTGATATAATATTTTAGATTTAAAGAAAAAAGGAGTCTATTATGTGTGTTATGCATGCTCCTATAAATAGGAAAGCACCTACTGTAAGAAAGTATAAAAAAAGAGAAGTTCAAGAAAAAATACCTTTTAATAAAGAGCTTTTGAAGCCAGATCCAGATTTTGTAGATGAAAGACGTGTAGAAAAAGTAGAAGATAAAGGATTTTTTAGTAAACTATTGGGATTATAATTAATTAGGATAGTTTATGAAACTTTTGATCTCGATTCTTGAGCCATCTGGTAACCTTCATTTTAAACCAATTTTTGATGAGTTAAGTTCATGCGAACTTTTTGGTATATTTGATGAAAGTTTTGGAAAACCATTGTTACCTAGTTCAGCTTTTTCTATTATGGGATTTGTTGATGCAATCCCAAAGATAAAACTGGCTAAAAAAGCTATTAAAGAGATGGTTAAACTTAGCTTTGAAGTAGATACAGTTTTACTTATAGATTCACCTGCTTTTAACCTTCCACTTGCAAAAGCGATAAAAGAGTCAAATCCAAACGTAAAGATTGTCTACTATATACTACCTCAAGTATGGGCTTGGAAAGAAAAAAGAGTAAAAAAAGTTGAAAAATATTGTGATGTTTTAGCCTCTATTCTCCCTTTTGAACAGCAGTTTTATAATAAAGCTACTTATGTAGGTCATCCACTTCTTGATGAAATCTCTACATGTAAAGAGAGTTATGAGTATTCTGATTATATCTGCTATCTTCCTGGAAGTAGAAAGAGCGAGATAAAAAAGCTTTTACCTATATATAAAGATATTGCAAAAAATATAGATAAAAAAAGTATTTTAGTTATTCCTCCTCATTTTGATGAAAAACAGATAAAAGAGATTTATGGAGATATTAGTGAATTTGAAATTTCAACTGATACACATGAGAGTTTTTTAAGAAGTGAGTTTGCTTTTGTATGTTCAGGTACAGCCACACTAGAAGCCTCTTTGATAGGAATACCATTGGTGTTGGCTTATAAAGCAAAGGCAATAGATGCTTTTATAGCTAGAAGATTTGTAAAATTAAAACATGTAGGACTTGCAAATATAATTTGTGACTTTGAAGGTTTAGAACCTTTACATGTAGAGCTTCTTCAAAATGATGTAACAAGTGAAAATCTCTTGAGTGAGTATGTAAATATGGATAGAGAAAAGTTTTTTCAAAATTCTCAAAAACTACGTGCAATTTTAAAGCATGGTAGTAAAAATGAGATGGTAAAGTTAATTAAGATATAATAATTTCTAAAAATTAAAAAATTCTATTGCAAAAGATGTCTAATTCTACTCAAAGAGTTAGCTTTAGTGCGAGGAATTTTTACTGGACTTTGTTCAGTAAAATGAGATAATAAAGTTAATTAAGATATAATAATTTCTAAAAATTAAAAAATTCTATTGCAAAAGATGTCTAATTCTACTCAAAGAGTTAGCTTTAGTGCGAGGAATTTTTACTGGACTTTGTTCAGTAAAAAGGAGACAATAAAATGGAACCAATGACAGAGTATGGTCACAATAAACTAAAAGCAGAATTAAATGATTTAAATAAAGTTCAGCGTCCTGAAACTGTTATAGAGATAGATATAGCAAGAAGTCATGGAGACTTAAAAGAAAATTCAGAATATCATGCAGCAAGAGAAAAACTACGTTTTATAGAGGGGAGAATTGGAGAGCTTGGAGAGTTACTAGTTAATTCACAGCTTATAGACCCATCAACATATAAACATGATAGAGTTCGATTTGGTTCAACTGTTACTCTTGAAGATTTGGAGAGTGAAAAAGAGGTTACTTATACTATCGTGGGACGAACAGAGAGTAATCCAGATATTGGACTTATCTCATTTCATACACCATTGGCACGTGGGCTTATGGGTAAAGAAGAGGGTGAAGAGGTTGAGATAAATCTTCCTATTGGTAAAAAAGAGTTTGAGATTATAAGCGTGGAGTATAAACCAATAAAATTTTAAAAATTCTATGGCTTTACAGAGTTAAGAAGGAGAAAATTAAATGAAAAAAGTAGCAATAATAGGGGCTAGTGGATATACTGGTTTAGAACTGGTTAAGATACTACATACTCACCCAAAATTTGATATAACTTATGTAGGAACTAGTCAGGGTGGAGAAAAGTTAACAGAATTGCACCCTAGTTTAAAAGGTATAATAGAATTTGATGTTTTAAAGAGTAATTCAAAAGAGATAGCAAAAGTTGCAGATTTGGCATTTTTAGCACTTCCTCATAAGGCTGCTATGGGTTTTGCAAAAGAGTTATTGGCTTTAGGTGTAAAGGTAGTAGATTTATCTGCGGATTATCGTTTAGAGCTAGATACTTATGAAAAATATTATTGTCCTCATGAAGATAGAGACAATTTACCAAATGCAGTATATGGACTTCCCGAGATTTATAGAGAAGAGATAGCAAAATCTTCTTTAGTGGCAAATCCTGGTTGTTATCCAACAGCAACTCTTTTAGGCATTTTACCTTTTGCAAACTATATAGACGAAAATTACCCTATATTTGTAGATGCAAAGAGTGGTTTGAGTGGCGCTGGTAAAAAAGCAAATGATATAACTCAGTTTGTAAATATCAATGAAAATATGTTTGCATACAATCCTTTTAAGCATAGACATTCACCAGAGATAAAAGAGAAGTTAAAGTTTCTTACATCAAAAGATTTTGAAGTCAATTTTGTTCCGCATCTTATACCAATAACAAGAGGAGAATTAGTTAGTGTATATTTGAAACTAAGTACTCAAGTAGATGCAAATCAAATTTTAAAAGAGTTTTATAAAGATGAACAATTTATAAGAATTAGAGAAAACCCTGTTGATTTAAAATCAACAGCAGGTACAAATTTTTGTGATATTTTTGTTGCACAAAATGGAACATCTTTATTTATCTCTTCAAGTATAGACAACCTACTAAAAGGTTCTTCTTCAGGAGCAGTAGTAAATGCAAATATTATGTGTGGATATGAAGAGAACTTAGGAATTCCAATTTTTGCTTATGTACCCTAAGATTAAAAATGGAGCTATTTTTATAGCAGATGCTCATGAAAATGATAGAAGAGATAAATTTTATCATTTTCTAAAAAAGATAGAATCTAAAGAGATAACTACACCTCAACTTTTTCTTATGGGTGATATGTTTGACTTACTTGTAGGAGAAGTTAAATATAGTGTAAAAAAATATCAAAAATATATAGATTTGATTGATAAAATAGCTTTACATGTAGAGGTGATTTATTTTGAAGGTAATCATGATTTTTCACTAGTAAATTTATTTAAAAATTTAAAAGTTATACCTATAAAACAGCAACCAATGACATTTAATTTAGAAGATGATACTTTAGTATATTTATCTCATGGAGATAAATATGGAGGGTTTATTCATACTGCATATACTAAACTAATTCGTTCACATTGTTTATTAAATTTTTTAAACTTTATAGATATTAAAAAAGATAACTTTATATCAAAAAAGATTGAAAATAATCAATATAAAAAGAACTTATGTACAAAAATAGATAACTTTGAAGAGATAATAAAATTTAAAATACCATATTATAAAGCAAAAAAGAATAGCTATATTATTGAAGGGCATTACCATCAGAATCATATTTTTGAAGAAAATACAGTTAAATATATTAATTTACCATCTTTTGCGTGTAATCAAAGTTATTTTATTGTAGAATGTTTTAAACGCAACAAATTTACACTTGTAAATTAAGGGGTTAAAATGTTTGATGATGATGTTTTAAAAGTAGGTTCCAATGAGATGGAGCTAGTAGATTTTCGTATCCTTAAACAGGAAGAAGATAAGGTTTATGAAGGAATCTATGGGGTTAATGTAGCAAAAGTTAGAGAGATTATTAAAATCCCTAAGCTTACAGAACTTCCAGGTGTTCCTGATTATATTGAGGGTATTTTTGATCTTCGTGGTGTTGTTATCCCAGTAGTTAATTTAGCTAGGTGGATGCAGATACAAGAGCCAGCAGCTGAAAAACTAAAACCAAGAGTTGTTATTACTGAGTTTAGTGACATACTCATAGGGTTTATAGTTCACGAAGCTAAGAGAATTAGAAGAATAAGTTGGAATGATATAGAACCAGCATCTTTTGTAGCTGGAATGGGTTCATTGGACAAATCTCAGATAACAGGAGTAACAAGAATTGAAAATGATGAAGTTCTTCTTATTTTAGATTTAGAGAGTGTAGTTCAAGAGTTAGGTATATATCAACCAACAACTGACGCAGATGAACAACTCATAGAAAAAGCAGAAGGAACAGCATTAATACTAGATGATAGTATGACTGCTAGAAGATTAGTTCATGATGCTTTGGTTAGAATGGGTATGAAAGTGATTGAAGCAAAAGATGGTATAGAGGGTATGCAAAAACTCAATGAAATGTATGATATCTATGGTGGTGATCTCAAAAAAGAGTTGAAAATTATCATCTCTGATGTTGAAATGCCTAAGATGGATGGTTTCCATTTTGCAGCAAATGTTAAAGAAGATGAACGATTTGATATGATTCCTATAGTATTTAACTCATCTATTAGCGATCATTTTAGTGAACTTAGAGGAAAAGAGGCAGGCGGAGAAGCCTATTTAACAAAATTTGATGCATCGGTTTTTTACAAAGAAATTTCTAAAGTAATAAAATCGCATGTAGAAACTGTGTGAGGTGAGAGCGATGGATGAAATACAAGAAATTTTAGAAGATTTTTTGGTTGAAGCGTTCGAACTTATCGAACAGCTAGATCAAGATTTGGTGGAGTTAGATACTAGACCTGAAGATTTGGAACTTTTAAATAGTATATTTAGAGTTGCACATACGATCAAAGGATCATCATCATTTTTGAGTTTTGATGTATTGACTAAACTCACTCATCATATGGAAGATGTACTCAATAAGGCTAGAAAAGGTGAGTTAAAACTCAATGAAGACATCATGGATGTTGTACTAGAGTCAATCGATATGATGAAAGAACTTCTTTATTGTATTCGTGACAACGGCAATGACACTGCAATTGGCATGGATTTAGATGATATTATAAATCGTTTAGAAGCAGTTAGTGAAGGTAAAGATATACTAGAAGATGTTGCAAAAGAAGAAGTTGAAGAAGAGCCTGAAGAGGTAAAAGAGCCTGAAAAAGAGGATAGTGAAGAAGATTATTCAAACATGAGTGATGATGAGGTAGAAGCTGAGATAGAGAGACTTTTAAGTGAGAAAAAAGCAGAAGCAAAAAAGAAGCGAGCAGCCAAAGAAGAAAAACCAGCTAAAAAACCAGCTAAAAAACCTGCACAGAGCACAAAAGCGTCTTCATCAAAACCAACTAAATCGGCGGCAGCAGCACCTCCAGCAAAGAAACAAGCTTCAACACTAGAGCAGACTATTAGAGTAGAAGTAAGTAGACTTGATCACTTGATGAATTTGATTGGTGAGCTTGTTCTTGGGAAAAATAGACTTCTTAAAATCTATGATGATGTTGAAGAGAGATATGAGGGTGAAAAATTCCTTGAAGAGCTAAACCAAGTTGTTTCTGCTATCTCACTTGTAACTACAGATCTTCAAATTGCAGTTATGAAAACAAGAATGCTTCCTATCGCAAAAGTATTCAATAAGTTTCCAAGAATGGTACGTGATTTATCTCGTGAACTTGGAAAAGGAATTGAGCTTAAAATATCTGGTGAAGAGACAGAACTTGATAAATCAATAGTAGAAGAGATTGGTGATCCTTTAGTTCATATTATTAGAAATTCATGTGACCATGGTATAGAAACGGGTGAAATAAGAGAGCAGTGTGGTAAAGATAAAACAGGACTTATTGAACTTAAAGCCTATAATGAAGGCAATTCTATTGTAATTGAAATTACTGATGATGGTAAAGGATTAGATGCTGATTTACTTCGTTCTAAAGCGATAGAAAAAGGCATGATAACTGAACAAGAAGCTGATTCTATGAACGATAGAGAAGCTTTTGCACTTATCTTTAAACCAGCTTTTTCCATGGCAGCAAAAGTGACTAATGTAAGTGGCCGTGGTGTTGGTATGGATGTTGTTAAAACAAATATAGAAAAATTAAATGGAATTATAGAGATTGATAGTGAAGTTGGTAAAGGTACAATTATTAAAATGAAAATACCTCTTACTCTTGCTATTATTCAAGCTCTTTTAGTTGGTGTTCAAGAGGAGTATTATGCTATACCACTTGCTTCTGTTTCAGAGACTGTTAGAATTTCACTAGATGAGATATATACAGTAGAGGGAAGAAATGTTCTTCGACTTCGTGATGAAGTGCTTTCTCTTGTAAGACTTTCTGATATATTTGGTGTCAAACAAGTATATGAGCCAGGTGAGCATACTTATGTGGTTGTTATTGGTCTTGCTGAGGCTAAACTTGGTATCATTGTTGATACTCTTGTTGGACAAGAAGAGACAGTTATAAAATCAATGGGAGATTATCTGCAAGGTATCAATGGTATCGCTGGAGCAACTATACGTGGTGATGGTGGTGTTACACTTATTGTTGATATTGCTTCATTGATGGAGATGGCAAAAGGCTTAAAAGTTAATATTCGTGAGAGTATGCAAACAAAAAATAAGACAAAAAATAGTCCATCTGATTATACTGTGTTGATTGTTGATGATAGTAAAATGGATAGAACAATAATGAAAAAGTCTATGGAGCCAATAGGAATTAGTATAATAGAAGCTTCAAATGGACAAGAAGCACTAAATATGTTAAAAAGTGGTGAACATGATATAGATGTTATGCTTATTGATATTGAGATGCCTCGTATGGATGGTTATACCTTGGCAAGTGAAATTAGAAAATATTCTAGATATAAAAACTTACCACTGATTGCTGTAACATCTAGAACTTCTAAAGCAGATAGACTTAGAGGTGTAGAGTCTGGAATGACAGAGTACATTACAAAACCTTATTCTCCAGAGTATCTAGAGAATGTAGTACGTAAAAATACAAAACTGATAGCGGAGTGATATTATGGCAGATAAATTAAATCAGATACTACAGAAACAACAACAGCAGATACTTAAACCAGATAAAACTGATAATATCATACAGTTAGTTGGTTTTATTATAGGTGATGAAGAGTATGCAATTCCTATTTTAAATATAGTTGAAATAATTAAACCTATAGAGTTTACTAGAGTACCAAGTGTTCCTGATTATGTTTTAGGAGTTTTTAATATAAGAGGAAGTGTTATCCCTCTTATAGATTTAAGACGAAAGTTTAATCTTACTCCTATGAATAATACAGGAGATACTAGGTATATAGTAATGAAAGGTGAAGAGAATACTGCAGGTTTTGTCATAGATAGACTTACTGAGGCTATTAGAATTAAAGCTGACAGAATTGACCCTGCACCAGATAGCATAGGTGGAGATAAAGGTATGATATATGGTATTGGTAAGCGTGAAGATAGTATGCTTACGATATTAAAAGTGGAATCTCTTTTAAAAAGAGACTTTTAACTCTCAAAAGGCTAGTGATAACTAGCCTTTTTTCTACATGTAAATAACTAGGAATTTAATGAAACTATGTGTATTTGATTTTGATTCAACACTTATGGATGGTGAGACTATTGATTTTTTTGCTTCAAAACTAGGAGTAGAAGAAGAAGTTTCAAAAATAACAGAACTTGCTATGCAAGGAGAATTGGATTTTTTTGAAAGTTTGACAACTAGGGTAAAACTTTTAAAAGGACTTGATGTAAGAGTAGTTGATGAAGTATGTCAAAATCTTCCTTACATGAATGGCGCAGAAGAAGCAATAGTCGGCCTTAAAGAAAAAGGTTATAAAGTAGCTGTTTTTAGTGGTGGTTTTAGAAATGCTACAGGATATGCTAAAGATATATTGGGATATGATATTGACTTTTCAAATGTTCTACATGTAAAGGACGGTAAGTTGACGGGACTAGTAGGAGGAGACATGATGTTTGACTTCTCAAAAGGTGATATGATTAAGAGGCTTCAAAAGTTTTTAGGAGTCACAAGAGCTAATACAATTACAGTTGGAGATGGAGCAAATGATCTTTCTATGTTTGCTCATGCTGATTTGAAAGTGGCATTTTGTGCTAAAGATATTTTAAAAAAAGAAGCAAATGCTATAATAGATACAAAAGATATGAAAAAATTATTGGAGTTAATTTGATGTACAACGTAGAGAATTTTTCGTTATGGTGTGATTTTGTTGAAAGAGATTTTTTAAAGAGTGAATTTATTGACTTATTGGATAAAGAGGTTTTTAATGGAGCTACTAGTAACCCAGCTATTTTTAAATCTGCATTTTTGACTTCACCTGCATATCAAGAGGATAGAGCAAAACTAAAAGGGTTAAATTCAAAAGAAGTATATGAAAAACTAGCTATTGAAGATATAAAAAGAGCTGCTGATACAATGTTGCCATTATATAAAAGTGGAAATGATGGATTTATATCTATTGAAGTTGACCCAACTTTATGTGATGATTCAGAGGCAACTATACAAGAGGGCAAAAGACTATTTAAAGAGATAGATAGAAAAAATGTAATGATAAAAATACCAGCAACAAAAGCTGGCTATATTGCTATGGAAGAGCTTATGAGAAGCAATATACACGTAAATGCAACTTTGATTTTTTCTCCAGAACAAGCAAAAAACTGCATGGAAGCTTTTAAAAAAGCAAATAATGTAAAAGTAAAAGGTGTAGTGAGTGTTTTTGTAAGTAGATTTGATAGTAAACTTGATAAAGAAATTGAGAGCTATGGAATGGATACAGCTAAGATAGGAATCTATAATGCAATAAAAATTTATGACCTTATTGAAGAATATAATTTACCAAATATAAGAACACTATTTGCGAGTACTGGTGTTAAAAGTGAAAATTTAGAGACAGATTACTATATAAAAGAGCTTCTTTTTAAAAATGCTGTTAATACTGCACCTTTAGGAACAATAAAAGCATTTTTAAATACAAAAAGTGTTGAGAAAGTACCAACAAAAAAGTATGAAGATTATTTTAAACAGCTTGATAAATATGGCTTAGATATGCAAAAAGCATATGATGAGCTTTTAGAAGATGGATTAAAATCATTTAAAGAGGCATTTGCACAGATACTAAAGGAATTGTAATGGCAATAAATGTTGATGTAGAATCTCTAACCTTTGAGATGACAAAACGACTTAGATTTTATTTAAGTAGGCTTGTTGAACATAAAGGAAGTGATTTACATATCAAAAGTGGAACCAATATAAGAGGTCGTATTAATGGAGAGATAGTCTCTATGTCTAAAGAGATTTTAACTCATGAAGATGGATTAATTCTTGCTAAAGAGCTTTTACGAAGTAGATTTAAAGAACTTGTAGAGAAAAAAAATCTTGATTTTACTTTTAAGTTAAATGATGATTATCGATTTCGTGTAAATCTTTTTTTTCAAGTTGATGGAGTTAGTGGAGTTTTTCGTACTATTCCTACAAATATGCCTACAGTTGAATCACTAAAATTACCTGAAGTATTAAATAGTTTTTGTGGAGTTTCACGTGGACTTGTTTTAGTTACAGGCCCAACTGGTAGTGGTAAAACAACAACTCTTGCATCACTTATAAATCAGATAAATTTAACTCAAAAAAAGCATATCATAACTATAGAAGATCCAGTAGAGTTTGTATATAAAGATGCTCTTAGTATTATAAATCAAAGAGCTGTTGGACAAGATGCTATTAGTTTTGGCGATTCTCTTAGAGCAGCTTTACGTGAAGACCCAGATGTAATTCTAGTAGGTGAAATGAGAGATTTAGAAACTATAGAGACCGCAATGCATGCAGCAGAAACTGGACACTTGGTTCTTTCAACTCTGCATACAGTTGATGCAAAAGAGACAATAGGACGTATTGTAGGGATGTTTCCTGGAAGTGAACAAAATAGAATAAAAATGTCATTGGCTTCAGTTTTACAAGGAGTAGTTTCTCAAAGACTTATAAGAACAGTTGATGGAGGAAGAATTGCAGCTGTTGAAGTTTTAGTTAAAAATTCACGAATAGAAACACTTATTCTTGAAGGTCGTGATGGAGAGATACCAGATGCACTAAAAGAAGGAAAAGATGTATATAAGTCTCAAACATTTGATCAAGCCCTTTTAGATTTATATGCAACAGGAAAAATATCAAAAGAAGAAGCTCTAAATGGAGCAACAAGCAGAAATGACTTACTTATGGCACTTGAGTATTATGAAGCAGAAAATAAAATGACAAAAGGTGAAGAGAGATCTTATATAGAAGAAGATAAAGATATCATAAGCTTAAAACAGTAATATTTAAGTTATATTTTAGTATAATCTGTCCTTAAATTTTTAAAAAGGACAGAAATGTTAGAAGGTATTATTAGAGAGAGTATTGACAAAAAAGCT